>NZ_JBEOXI010000364.1:0-6351 GCF_040296465.1 Streptomyces sp. NPDC002130 | reverse complement strand
GGTGCGCTGCGCCTCCCCGCCGGAGAGCGTGCCCGAGGCCCGGTCGAGCGAGAGGTAGCCGAGGCCGATCTCCACGAACGAGTCCAGGGTGTGCTGGAGCTTGGCCAGCAGCGGCGCCACCGACGGCTCCTGAAGTCCCCGGACCCACTCCGCCAGGTCGCGGATCTCCATCGCGCAGGCGTCGGCGATGTTGATTTCGCCGATCTTCGAGGAGCGGGCCAGCTCGCTGAGCCGGGTGCCGTCGCACTCGGGGCACCGGGTGAAGGTGACCGCCCGGTCCACGAAGGCCCGGATGTGCGGCTGCATCGACTCGCGGTCCTTGGAGAGGAAGCTCTTCTGGATCTTCGGGATCAGCCCCTCGTAGGTGAGGTTGACGCCGTTGATCTTCACCTTGGTGGGCTCGCGGTACAGGAAGTCGTGCCGCTCCTTCTTGGTGTACTTCCGGATCGGCTTGTCCTTGTCGAAGAAGCCCGACTCGGCGATGATCCGCACCACCCAGCCGCCCCCGGTGTAGGTGGGGATCGTGAACGGGTCCTCGGAGAGCGACTTGGAGTCGTCGTAGAGCTGGGTGAGGTCGATGTCGGAGACGGTGCCCCGGCCCTCGCAGTGCGTGCACATGCCGCCGGTGCGGCTGAAGGACACCTTCTCGGTCCTGGTCTTGTCGGCCCCCCGGTCCACCGTGAACCCACCGCTCGCGGAGACCGAGGCGGTGTTGAAGGAGAACGCGCCGGGCGGGCCGATGTGGGGCGTGCCGAGCCGGCTGAAGAGGATCCGCAGCATGGCGTTGGCGTCGGTGGCGGTGCCGACGGTGGAGCGGGGGTCGGAGCCCATGCGCTGCTGGTCGACGGCGATCGCGGTCGTCAGCCCGTCCAGCACGTCGACCTCGGGCCGGGCCAGATTCGGCATGAAGCCCTGCAGGAAGGCGCTGTAGGTCTCGTTGATCAGCCGCTGGGACTCCGCGGCGATCGTGTCGAACACCAGGGAGCTCTTGCCCGATCCGGAGACGCCGGTGAACACCGTGAGGCGGCGCTTGGGGATCTCGATGCTGACGTCCCTGAGGTTGTTCTCACGCGCGCCGTGCACGCGGATCACGTCATGACTGTCGGCAACGTGCGGCCCGGGCGACTGTCTGTCCGTCGTCGTGGCCTTGCTCATGGTGTCTCCATCTGTCGGGCGGCGCTGCCGCGCTCGGGCGATCTCGTTCTCCCGCGCCGCTCCCGGGGAGCGGCGCGGGGAGTGCGGTGGGGGCTGCTACGGCGCCTTCAGCTGCTGGATGCGGACCATGTTGCCCGCGGGGTCGCGGAAGGCGCAGTCACGAACGCCGTAGGGCTGGTCCACCGGCTCCTGGACCACCTCGGCGTCGCCCGCCTGCACCCGCTCGAAGGTGGCGTCGACGTCGGTGGTGGCCAGGACGATGCTGGCGTAGGTGCCCTTGGCCATCATCTCGGTGATGGTGCGGCGCTCGTCCTCGGTGACGCCGGGGTCGGCGGCCGGCGGGTGCAGCACGATGTTCGTGCCGGGCTGGCCGACGGGGCCGACCGTGATCCAGCGCATTCCCTGGTACCCGACGTCGTTTCTGACTTCGAAGCCGAGGGTGTCGCGGTAGAACGCCAGGGCGGCGTCCGGGTCGTCGTGCGGAAGGAAACTGGCGTGAATGCGAAGGTCCATGGCCCTCACGCTAGTTTCGGCCCGGGGCGGGCGCTTCTCGATTCCTGATCGGTCTGGTCACCTGCTTCGCCACGCACGACGGGATCCCCGCCGTCGCGCGCGCCGCCTCGCGCCGGTAGGCACTGGGCGGCATGCCCACCAGCTCGGTGAAACGGGTGCTGAAGGTGCCCAGCGATGCGCAGCCGACCTCGAAACACACCTCGGTGACGCTGAGGTCGCCCCGGCGCAGCAGCGCCATCGCGCGCTCGATGCGCCGCGTCATGAGATAGCTGTACGGCGACTCGCCGTACGCCTGCCGGAACTCGCGGCTGAGGTGCCCGGCCGACATGTGCACGCCCCGCGCGAGCGCCTCGACGTCCAGGGGCTTCGCGTACTCCCGGTCGATGCGGTCCTTGACGCGCCGCAGTCGGGCGAGGTCGCGCAGATGCTGCGCCGAGGCGGGTCTGCTGCTCACAAGCGCGATCGTGCCACATCGCACGCACGTGCGGTTGATTTCCGGCTATACGGACCGGACCGGTCCGTATCACCCCGGGGTGGTGGCCGTCAGGCCGGTGTCCGCACCGCTCCGCGTCACGCCACCGAAGGCTGAACGTTCCTGCTCGATCGGCCGCCCAGGTCTCACACCCCGGCCGCCGCCGCGTCGGGCCGCTTCGCCAGTGCTGCCGCCGCCGCGCCCACCAGCCCCGCGTCGGTGCCCATCTGCGCCGGCGCCACGGTCAGGTGCCGGACGAAGGACAGCGTCGCGTAGGAACTCAGGGCCTTGCGCAGGGGGTCGAACAGGACGTCGCCCGCCTTGCCGACTCCCCCGCCGATCACGGCGATGTCGATCTCCACGAGGGTGGCGGTGGCGGCGATCCCGGCGGCCAGGGCCTGGGCGGCCCGTTCGAAGGAGGCCACGGCGACCGGATCGCCGGAGCGGGCGGCGGCGGCCACCGCGGCGGCGGAGGTGTCCCCGTCCGGGCCGGGCCGCCAGCCGTTCTCCACGGCGCGCCGGGCGATGTTGGGGCCGCTCGCGATGCGCTCCACACAGCCGTGCGAGCCGCAGGGGCACGGATCGCCGTCGAGGTCGACGCTGATGTGGCCGATGTGCCCGGCGTTGCCGGTGGGCCCCGGATGCAGCCGGCCACCGAGCACCAGGCCGCCGCCGACGCCCGTGGAGACGACCATGCACAGCGCGTTGTCGTGGCCCCGGGCGGCGCCCTGCCAGTGTTCTGCCGCGGTGATCGCCACGCCGTCGCCGATCAGCTCGACGGGCAGGTCGCCGGCGGCGGCCCGGACGCGGGCGACGAGCGGGTAGTCGCGCCAGCCGGGCACGTTCACCGGGCTCACCGTGCCGGCGGAGGCGTCCACGGGCCCCGCGCTGCCGATCCCCACGGCCGAGGCACGCTCCCACAGCGGTGACAGGGTGAGCTCGCCGAGCACCTCCGCCACGGCCCGCATCACGGTGTCGCCGTCCTCCCGGGCGGGCGTCGGCCGCTGGGCGCGGACCAGGATCCGGCCGCCGCCGTCCACCAGAGCGCCGGCGATCTTGGTGCCGCCGATGTCGAGCGCGGCCACGAGGTCGGTGTGCATCAGAGTCGGATCTCCCCGTCGGGCATGAGCAAAACGTCGATAAAGGCCATCAAGCAGGGCAAGCAGCAGGCCCGTCCCGCGGCGGTGCGCGGGCCGGAGAGTGCGGTGGACAGTCTCCCCCGAGCCTGACAACGTTGTCCAGGCTCTATGCTCGACGCCACATCCTCATACAAACCGAGGATCGACGCACCCCCCGTGGACGACAGGACAGGACACCGCACCGTGCCCCAGAGCCCCCTCCGATCCGCAGCGCGCTACGGCACCCGGCCGACCATGAAGGACGTAGCGGCACGCGCCGGAGTCGGCCTCAAGACGGTCTCCCGTGTCGTGAACGGGGAGCCGGGGGTCACTCCGGAGACGGAGCAACGGGTCCAGGAGGCGATCGACGCCCTCGGCTTCCGCCGCAACGACAGCGCGCGGGTGCTGCGCAAGGGCCGCACGGCGAGCATCGGCCTGGTCCTGGAAGACCTCGCGGACCCGTTCTACGGGCCGCTGAGCCGGTCGGTCGAGGAGGTGGCCCGCGCGCACGGTGCCCTGCTGATCAACGGCTCGAGCGCGGAGGACCCCGAGCGGGAACAGGAGCTGGTGCTGGCCCTGTGCGCGCGGCGGGTGGACGGGCTGGTGGTGATTCCCGCCGGGGACGACCACCGGTATCTGGAGCCGGAGCTCAAGGCGGGGGTCGCCACGGTGTTCGTGGACCGGCCGGCCGGGCACATCGACGCCGACGTGGTCCTGTCGGACAACTACGGCGGCGCCCGCGGCGGCGTCGCCCACCTCATCGCGCACGGCCACCGCCGGATCGGCTTCATCGGCGACATGCCCCGGATCCACACCGCCGCCGAGCGGTTGCGCGGCTACCGGGCCGCCATGGAGGACGCGGGCATACCGGTGGCGGACTCCTGGATGTCCCTCGGCGTCACCGGCCCCGAGCGGGTGCGCAGGGCGGCCGAGGACATGCTGACCGGCCCGGACCCGGTCACGGCGATCTTCGCGGGCAACAACCGGGTGACGGTGACCGTGATCCGGGTGCTCGCCGAGCAGGCCCGCCGTGTCGCCCTGGTCGGTTTCGACGACATCGAACTCGCCGACCTGCTCCAGCCGGGCGTCACGGTCGTGGCCCAGGACGCGGCGGACATCGGCCGCACCGCGGCGGAACGTCTCTTCCGGCAGCTGGACGGCACCCCGGTCACCCCCGAGCGCATCGAGCTGCCGACCCGGCTGATCACCCGCGGCTCGGGCGAGATCCCCCCGGCGGACTGAGCGGCCGATGGACGACGCCACCGATCGCACGCTGCGGGCACTCGGCCTGGCCGAGGCGCCGCGCGAGCACCCCCTGCTGTACCCGGGAGCGTGGCCCGCCGATTCCGGGCTGCTCGACGGGGACCGTTTCCTGCCGCTGGAGCAGCTGGTGTACGAGGACCGCACTCCGGTCATCGCCATCGGCTCGAACGGCTGCCCGGGGCAGCTGCGGCACAAGATGACGGAGTTCGGGATCGGGGCGCCGCTGCCCATGGTGAAGGCGCGGGTGACGGGCATCGACGCCGGCGTCTCCGCGCATGTGAGCCGCATGGGGTACGTCTCCGCCTCGCCGGTCGGCGCCCCGGGGACCGTGCGGGAGTTGTTCGTCCTGTGGCTCGACGCCGAGCAGCTCGCGGTGATCGACACGAGCGAGGGCGTGCCGGTGCCGGGCGGCAACTTCGACCGGGCCTGGCTGCCGTCGCCCGACGTCCGGATCGACCTCGCGGACGGAACCCGGCTGCCGGGGGCGTACGCCTACGTCAACCGGCACGGTGTCCTCCACGACGGCACGGGCCCGCCGCGCACCCACCCGGGTGAGCGGGAGCTGCTGACCGAGCTCCTCGTCGGGCTGCCGCGTCTGCGGGAGCTGTTCGGTGTCGTGCCCGAGGAGTTCTGCGCGCGCGCCCGGGGAGACCGGCGACTGTGCGAGCGGGGCACGCGGCTGTTCGTCGAGGAGAAGCTGGTGACGGCCTCCGGTCTCGAGCGTTACGTGGCCGCCTCGGCGCGGGGTCAGCAGACCGGGAGCCCGGGGACCGGCCCGTCGTTGTCGCCGCCCTTGATGTAGACGTCGCTGACCCAGACGTCCGTGTTGCCGCTGTCGTCGTCGGTCTTCGCCCACCAGACGTTGGTCCACTCCCCGGACGTCTCGCGGCGGCCCAGGTTCTGCTGGCAGTAGAAGTAGTTGGTGCCCGCTTTGAGGATGCCGGCCTTGGCACCGGCGGCGGTGTAGGAGTCGGCGGTCTTCCAGACCTGGCAGTTGTACTTGCCGCCGCCGATGGCGTGACAGGCCGGAGCCGGGGTGGTCGAGCCGCCGCCGGTCGTGGCGCCTCCCCCGGGGCCGCCGCCGGGGGTGGAGCCGCCTCCGGCGGTGGCGCCACCGGTCGGCTTCTCGGGGGCCGGTGTGGTCGCCCGGCCGGTGGGCTCGGGGTCCTTCTGGTCAGCGGTCTTCTCGGAGGGTGCCCTGTCCTCTGCGTCGCCCTGTTCCGTGGACCTCGGGGCGTTCGAGCCGTCGTCCGGTCCATTGGGCTCGGAGGGCCCGCCGCCGACGGCGCCGGTCCGCGTGCCGGTCTCCTTGCCGCCGGAGTCGTCGCCGAGCAGGGCGATCGTGGTACCGGCGGCGGCCAGCACGACGGTGACGGCCGCGGCGGCCAGCAGGACCCGCCCCTTACGGCGGGGCGCGGCGCGGCCGGGGTTCATCGACCCGGTGGGTGCGGTGCTGCCGGGGGCGAGACGGCCGACATCCTGGGGGCTGGTGCCGGGGCCCGACGGCGTGGGGTGGCCAGGACCCGGGGCCTGCGCGTCGGTGCCTGCGTGCGCGGGGCGTCCGGACACCGACGGCCCCGGGGTGTCGCCGCCCTCGCGAGGTCCGGCCGCGCCCTGCTGCGGGGGCCCGAACCCCGGCGGCACCGACGGGACACTGCGCTCCGTCTCCGACCGCGAAGATCTCCTACGCCGACGTCGAGGTCGGCACCGAACTGCCCCCGCAGACCTTCCCCGTGACCCGAGAGACCCTCGTCCGGTACGCGGGCGCCCTGCCGCCGGGAGAGGGCCAGCCTGCGTCGCTCCACGTCGATCTCGGTGACGAGGACCGTG
>NZ_JBEOXI010000363.1:0-6356 GCF_040296465.1 Streptomyces sp. NPDC002130 | reverse complement strand
ACTACTTCCTCGACGCGGTCGCGGGCGCGGCCGTCATGGGCGCCGGACTGCTGCTGGCACCCCTCGTGATGCGCACCGCGGACCGGGTCAAGGCCAGTTCCGTCGCCTCTTCGACCAGACCTGGGCGCCGCTCGTCATCGAGCACCCCGAACGGCACGGTGACGTCGACCCGGAAACGGGGGCGTCATCGGCTGCGGTGACCAGCGCCCCGACAGGCCTGGTCGATCCCGGCCGTAGATTCCGGAGCCAGCAGCGCGGAGCCGACCATCCCGTCGGTGAACCCCTGGGGGCCGGTCTGGGCGGCCACGGTGCGCCGGTGGGTGAACTCGTCGAAGCCGGCCTTGCCGCCGGCGCCTGTGCCGGAGCCTCCCACTCCGCCGAACGGGGCGTTGCTGAGGGAGGCGTGCAGGAGGCCGTCGTTGCGGGTGACGCCGCCGGAGGTGGTGTCCTGCAGGAAGCGGCGGAAGTCGTCGCCGTCCTCGCCGTACCATACGCCGCCGGAGCGGCCCGACGGTCGTTGATGAACGCGATCCCCTCGGCACCTGTCCTCGACCTCCACACGGATGGGGGTGAGGGGTGCGGGGAAGAGGTAGCTCACGACCTCCCGGCGGACCTCCTCGGCAAGCTCCTCATCGGTGCGCAGGAAGACCTTGAGCAGGTCCGCCCGGCTGACAATGCCCTCGAGGACGCCCTCCTGGTTGACGACGGGAAGCCGCTTGACCTTGCGCTGGGCCATGATGCGGGCGGCCTGGGCGAGCGTGGCGTCGGCGTGCACCGTGACGGCCGGGGAACTCATCAGCTCCTCCGCCGTCACGCCGCCCGCCTTGGCCATGTCGTTCAGACGGCGCAGCTGCGTGTACCGGTCCGGGTCACTGTCACGGAACTCCTCCTTGGGCAGCAGGTCCGCTTCAGAGACGACCCCGATCACCCGTGCCTCGCCCTCCAGGACGGGCACCGCACTCACCTTCCACTGCTCCATGACCCTGACGATGTCCTTGAACGCGGCGTCACGGCCCACGGCCACGACGGTGTGCGTCATGACGTCGCTGACGATGTGCGGGCTGCCATGCATGGTCGTTCCCTTCCGGTGGTCGGATGCGGACCGGGACTGGGGCTAAAGGCTGCTCATAGCGGGCTCCCGCTGCCGTAGGGGGCGTACAGGTCCAGCAGCCGGATACGGGAGGCGTGCAGCCGGTCGGCGACCACACGGCCGACCCAGGCCGCGATCGCGCGGCCGAACTCGGGGTCCTGGGCGCACATGACCCGCACGGCCTCCGCGTCGAACTCGTAGGCCCGCACCGGGCTCATCGCCTCCGCGCCCAGGTGCCACACGTACGGCGAGAAGTGCCACGACCAGCCGACCAGCTCGCCGTGCCCGAGGGACTCGACGACAGCGGCTCGCCTGCCCGGGACATGAAGATCGAGCACGACCGTGCCGGTGCGCACGATCCAGAACCGATCGGCGCGCCGCCCCTCCTCGAACATGCGGGTTCCGGCGTCGAAGGACACCTCGCGGGCGACGCG
Source organism: Streptomyces sp. NPDC002130 (assembly GCF_040296465.1). Lineage (NCBI taxonomy): Bacteria > Bacillati > Actinomycetota > Actinomycetes > Kitasatosporales > Streptomycetaceae > Streptomyces > Streptomyces sp. NPDC002130. Next base: position 4,832 of record NZ_JBEOXI010000363.1, on the reverse strand, counting down.
CATCAGCCGCTCGCAGTGGTCGGCCGTGAGGCCCGCGGACAGGTTGGTCGTGGAGGTCATTGCTCCGCTCCCTTCAGCCGGCCCTGACGCAGCCGGGCGGCGAGTCCGTCGCGCGGGCCCGCTGCCGCTTGGGGCTGCCGGGGCCTGGTGATTTCAGCGTGTACCTGGCCCGAGTGGGGCACCACGGGCCGCCCGGCCCCTTCATCGGGGCCGTTGGGCCCTGACACGGCCTTGCCGGTGGCAGCAAGCCCCGTCCTCCCCTCCGGCGGCCCGCACGCAGGTGGGGCATGGGCCGAACGGCCCAGGCGAGGGGCCCATCCGCCCCTCGCGCCCGGTCGCCCTGGGTGCGACGGTGAAAGCGGAGCTGCAGAGTGCCCGAGCACGAGGCGGTGGGAACGATGACGATGGAACTTCCCTTTGTCGTGGGGGTCGACGGGTCGGACGGCTGTCTGCCCGCGGTCGACTGGGCCGTGGACGAGGCCGCCAGGCACGGGCTTCCACTCCGTCTGGTCTACGGCTCCCTCTGGGAGCGGTACGAGGGCCGCGCCCCGTCGGTCGGTCTGGACCGTCCCGCGCGGCAGGTGATGGCCGACCACATCGTCGCGTCCGCGGCGGAGCGAGCCGGGCGGCGTAACCCTGATGTGAAGGTGACCACCGACGTCCTCCTCGCCGATGCGACAGACGCGCTCCTTCAGGAGGGCAACAACGCCACCGCCCTGATCACCGGGTCGCGGGGCCACGGCGAGCTGAAGGGACTGCTGATCGGCTCGGTCGGGCTGACCGTCGCGGCCCGCGCGCACTGCCCGGTCGTCGTGGTACGCGGCGACAAGGCGGGCCTGGCCGGTACCCACGATCGGATCCTTCTCGGCGCCGGAGACCCGGCCACGAGTGAGGAAGCGGCGCGATTCGCCTTCCGTGAGGCCGAGGCCCGGGGCTGTGTCCTGGACGTTGTGCGTGCCTGGCGTGTCCCGGCGCACGAGACCTCGGACGCGGCCGAGCTCGCCGAAGCACCCGGCCTGGACCACGAGGAACGGGCCCGCACCGAGCTCGACGCCCTGCTCCGCGACGCCATGGCCGATCACCCCGGCGTCCGAGTGCAACGCACGACGGTCGAAGGTCCGGCCCGCAAGGTGCTCGTGCACCGCTCGGCCGCAGCTGACCTGGTGATCGTCGGAGCACGACGCCGGCAGGGCCACGTCGGGCTTCAGCTCGGCAGAGTGGCTCACACGCTGCTGCACCATGCCGAGTGCCCCGTGGCCGTCGTGCCCGAGCGCGTGTGAGCGCGGTCGAACCGGGAAACGCGGCCGCCAGGACAACCAGGTCCGGACGATCGTCCGGGCTTGTGGATCCGCTCGACGAGGAGACCGCCCGTGACGGATCTGACCTCGGAGTACGCCGGCACCTGGGAGTACGAGGGGTATCGCCCCGCGGAGGAGCGGCTGAGGGAGTCACTGTGCACGGTAGGCAACGGCTACTTCGCCACCCGAGGGGTGCTGCCCGAGTGCACGGCTGACGACGTGCACTACCCCGGGACCTATGCGGCAAGCTGCTACAACCGGCTCACGTCCGAGCTGGCCGGGCGCCAGGTCGAGAACGAGGACCTCGTCAACCTCCCCAGCTGGCTCCCGCTGCGCTTCCGGCTCACCGACCAGGAATGGCTGACACCCGATGCGGCGACTGTCCTGGACCACCGTCAGAGGCTCCACCTCCAGTCGGGACTGCTGGAGCGCCACACCCGGTACGCCCTCGGCGAGGGACGGGCGCTGTCGGTACGGCAGCTACGACTGGTGCACATGGCCGACCCGCACCTCGCGGCGCTGCGCACCGAATTCACCGCCGAGAACCTCACCGGGGAACTGGAGCTGGAGGTCGAGGCAGCGCTCGACGGGGCGGTCACCAACGCCGGAGTACCGCGCTACCGCGACCTGGACGGCCGGCACCTGACCCACGTACACACCGGTACCGCCACACCCGGCACGGTGTGGCTGCGCTGCCGCACCCGCACGTCGGACATCCGGATCGGCATGGCCGCCCGGCTGACGTCCCAGGAGCCGATCACCGACGCGCACGAACCCGCACGCGCCGTCCAGCACCTCACGCTGCCCCTGACCACCGGCCGGACGGCTACCGTCGACAAGATCATCGCCCTGCACACCTCACGTGACCCCGCGATCAGCGACCCGTTGCAGGCGGCAGTGGACCGGGCGGGCGCGGCACCGGGCTTCGACGGCCTGCTGGGCTCGCACCGCACGGCGTGGCACCAGCTGTGGCGGCGAGCCGAACTCGACGTCCCGGGAGAGGCGGGAGCCATCCTGCGCCTGCACCTCTTCCACGTGCTCCAGACCCTCTCCCCGCACACCGCCGAGCTGGACGTGGGCGTACCGGCCCGCGGACTGCACGGCGAGGCCTACCGCGGACACGTCTTCTGGGACGAACTGTTCGTCCTGCCCTATCTGAATTTGCACTTCCCCGAGGTGTCCCGCGCCCTGCTCCACTACCGCCACCGACGCCTGGACCGGGCCTGCGCCGAGGCACGGGCCACGGGCCGGCGCGGGGCGCTGTACCCGTGGCAGAGCGGCAGCGACGGACGGGAGGAGACCCAGCGGCTGCACCTCAACCCCCGCTCGGGCCGCTGGTTGCCCGACCACAGTCACCTCCAGCACCATGTCGGTTCGGCGATCGCGTACAACGTGTGGCAGTACTGCGAGGCGAGCGGAGACGCCGAGTTCCTGCACACCAAGGGCGCCGAGATGCTGCTGCGGATCGCGCGCTTCTGGGCCGACTCGGCCACCTGGGACGAGGATCTCGGGCGGCACCGCATCCCGGGCGTGGTCGGCCCCGACGAGTATCACGAGGCCTACCCGGAGGCCGAGCGACCGGGCCTGGACGACAACGCGTACACGAACGTCATGGCGGCCTGGGTGCTCACCCGTGCCCTGGAGGTGCTGCGCACGCTGCCTGAACCGCGCCGTCGCGACCTCGTCGAACGTATCGCCCTGGACGACGCCGAACCGGCCCACTGGGAGGAGGTATCCCGCACGCTGCACGTCCCGTTCCACGAGGGCGTCATCAGCCAGTTCGAGGGCTACGGCGACCTCGCCGAACTCGACTGGGACGCCTACCGCGAGCGCTACGACGACATCCGGCGCCTGGACCGGATCCTGGAGGCCGAGGGGGACAGCGTCAACCGCTACAAGGCCTCCAAACAGGCCGACGTGCTGATGCTGGGCTACCTCTTCTCGCCGGCCGAACTCCAGGGTCTCTTCCGCCGCTTGGGTCACCGGCTGGACGAGGAGACCTGGCGGCGCACGGTCGACTACTACCTGGCCCGCACCAGTCACGGCTCCACCCTCAGCGGTCTGGTGCACGGCTGGGTGCTGGCCCGCTGCCGGCGCGCAGATGCCTGGAAGTTCTGCCAAGAGGCCCTGCGCGGCGACATCGCCGACCTCCAGGGCGGCACCACCGGCGAGGGCATTCACCTGGGCGCCATGGCCGGCACCCTCGACCTGGTACAGCGGGGACTGCCCGGTCTGGAGACCCGCTCCGGGGCGCTGTGGCTGGATCCGGTGCCGCTTCCGGAACTGTCCTCGTACGGCTTCTCCGTACGCTACCAAGGCCACTGGGGCATACGCCTGCGCCTGACGAGCGGGCAGCTGGAGATCTCGGTACCGCCGTCCGACCTCCCGCCGATCGACGTCGAGCTGCCAGACCGTGCGGTCAGCGTCCAGCCCGGGGAGACGTGCCGTCTGGTTCTCACGGAGTGAGGCGGAATCCGGTCACCGCGTCCCCGCGAACACGTGGTCGCCGCCTTCAGAGCCAGCCACCGAGGATGATCAAGCCGCGGCGCACCAGTGGCTCGATGAAAGGGTTGGGACGGAGCGAAGGCTGCGGAGCATCTCTAGGATGCGGGGGCGAGGTTGTGCCGGCCCGCCGCCGGTAGAGCCCCGCAACCTCACGCCCTGCGCTCCCGGCAAGGCACGGATATGACGGGCTCGTTCCCGGAGATCCGGACTGCGGTCCTCATGCAGTTGCCGCCGAACACGGGCCTGGATGGGGAGCTGGTGGTGTGGGAGGGGGGACGGCTGGCGTTCGAGCGACTGCAGCAGCGCCTGGCCCGCAACGGCAAGGGCGCGGCCGAGGCGGCGCGGCAGTTGCCCGCGCACTACGTCGCCTTCGACCTCCTCCACCAAGGCGACAACGACCTGACCGGCTGGGCCTACCGGCGGCGGCGCGCGGAGCTTGAAGCGCTGTTCGCCGAAGGTGCCCGGGCCACGCCCGCCGGCACGCACGCGACTACGAACGACTCATCCCACACTCGGAATCACTCATCACCTGGGCCGCGATCACCCTCATGACCAGGCGTATCACCCACCGAAGCTCCCGCAGGAACCAACAGCCCGCCTCCCGCGAAGCCCAGCGGGACTGATCGTTCTCAAGGCCAGGACCATCACCTCGCCCCTGCCACCGGCCGGGACACCACTCTCCCACCCCGGGCCAGCCACTGTCAGCGGCATCACCTGCCCGGCGTCACGCCTCGCCCACGAAAGCCACGATCAGGCGCCCCGAAAAGCCGATAACCCTGGTCTTCGAGGGGAAGACCAGGGGCCGGATGCCGCCTCACGGCCGAGGAAGCGTGTCCAGGAATCGGTGGAGGGAGGACGTCATGCTCTCCACGAAGAAATCACGGGTCTGTTCAGGGACCAGGTCCAGAGACAGATACGGGTTGAGGTCCTCCAACTCGACGAGGAGCAGTTCGCCGTCCTGGGTGCGGCAGGCGTCTACACGCTGGATGCCGTGGTCGATCGTGTTCCAGTCGATGAAGCGCCGGGCGA
>NZ_JBEOXI010000362.1:0-6374 GCF_040296465.1 Streptomyces sp. NPDC002130 | reverse complement strand
CCGCTCCCACGGGCGCGCCGGCCAGGAGCGTACGGCCCGCCTCCCGGCGTCCGGTCGCCATCCGCAGGTGCGCGCGGTGCCCGAGTGCCTGCCCCCACGCCCAGGACACGAGTCCGGCCACGATGAGGGCGGGGGCGTACCCGCCGGCGTCCCACAGGGGCGCGGCCAGCAGGTAGGCCAGCCCCGGCAGGGCGAACAGCACGCCCCGCAGCAGACAGCGCACGGTGTCGGGGCGCCAGGGATCGGCCGCCGGGGCGGGTTCGGGGAACGTGCGCGGCACCCGCTCGTACAGGGCGGAGGCGAGGGAGAACAGGTTCGGGTGACCGTAGCGTTCGTTGATCAGGGAGGCGGACAGTCCCTCCGCCTCCAGCAGCGCGGCCACCTCGTAGGGGTGGACGGCGGGCCCTATGCGGTCGGCGAGTTCGGCGGCGAGCTCACTCACCGCCTGCTCGTCGGGACCGCTGCGGGGAAGCCGGATGGCGAGCGTGGTGTCGTCCAGGGCCCAGCGTGGCCGGCGGCGCGGCGGGCGGGCGTCGGCCAGCCGGATGGCCAGCGTGTCCTGTTCGGAGCCCCCGGGTTCGAGGGATATCGGCCCGCTCACAGGGCGAGGCTTCCGGTGCCGTGGACGGCCGGGGCGGAGATCCTGACCGTGGTGGTCATGGCCGTCGACTCCTGTTCGGGGTGGGCCAGTTCCAGATAGACGGATCGAAACGTGTCAATGGTCTGCCGGAGGGTGAACTGCTCGATGACCCGTAGCCGGGCCGCCTCACCCATGGCCCTGCGCCGCGTGGCGTCGCCCAGCAGCTCCAGCGCAGCCGTCGCCATCGCCTGCGGATCGCGCGGAGGCACTACGAGCCCGGTGTCCCCGACGGCTTCGCGTACCCCGCCCACGTCGGTGGAGACGGTCGCCCGGCCGCACGACATGGCCTCGATCAGGGTGAAGGGGAAGCCTTCGCTGATGCTGGAGAGCATCACGACGTTTCCGGCGGCGTAGGCGTCCTTGATGTCGTCGACGCGTCCTTCGAAGGTGACGGCGTCGGCGTGGCCGAGTTCGGCGGCCAGGGCTTCGCAGCGTTCGCGGTAGGCCTCTCCGCCTCGTGGCGTCCCGCCGAACAACCGCAGCCGTGCGTGCGGGAGGGCGGCGCGGACCAGGGCGAAGGCCCGGATGAGGGTCTCCAGGTCCTTGATGGGGTCGACGCGGCCCGCCCAGCTGAGGGTGGGGACGTCCGGCTCGGGCCCGGCCGCCGGGAACGCGGCGGGGTCGACGCCGTTGTAGACCGTGCGGATCGACTCCGGGTCGGCGCCACCCTCCTCCTCCCACAGCCGGTTGTAGCGGTTGCCGGGCGTGATCAGGGCGGCCCGGCGGTAGCTCTCCCGGGCGAGCAGCCGGAAGAACCCGAGGATCACGGCCTTCACCGGCCAGCGGTAGGGCGCGGTGCGGTAGCCGAGGTAGCGCTCCCGCAGGTAGACCCCGTGTTCGGTCAGCAGCAGCGGGACGCCGTGGCGTTCGAGGGCGGCGAGTCCGGGCAGGACGGCGACCCCGCCGCTGACCGCGTGCGCGACCCCCGTCTCGGGTGCCGGGGCGGCCAGCGGGCGCAGGGCGTGCTCCAGCAGGGCGGTCGCGGTGAGCGCGTCGTGCAGGGTCGGCTGCGCCTCGCGCACGGCGAGACCGGGACGGGTCCACAGCGCGGAGAGGATCGCGATCGCGCGGTCCGCGCGCAGGAAGGAGCTCAGCGTCCCGTCCGACGCGGCCCGTGCCAGCGTGTACAGGGCGGGCGCGAACCCGTCCTCGGCGCGCGGATCGAGCAGCGCGGTCAGGAATCGCTCGTAGGCGGCGGCGAGTTGGTTGCGGGACCTGCCCCGGGGCGGGCGTCCCTCGGGTGGGGCGCCCCACATGGGGACGGACAGCACGCCGGCGACGTGCGCGGGCAGGTCCCATACGACCGGCTCACTTCCGGTGCCGGTGACGGCGATGACGTCGAAGGAGAGGTCGGGCATGCCCTGGACGAGCTGGTCGCACCAGACGCTGACGCCTCCGTGGCTGTGCGGGTAGGTGCCTTCGGTGAGCAGGGTGACGCGCGTTGCTCCGGTATGTCGCGCGCCCTGGGGAACGGGCATCGATGTGCTCCACGGCCGAGGAGTGGGGTGGTTCGGGCCGGTCCCGGCCGCTGCGGAGCGGCCATGACCGTCGGTCGGTCTGGGGTGGATGCGCCGTTCAGCCGTCTGCGGTGTGACCCACGGGGTCGGTGACGCCCGCTGGGACACGGGTTCGCGGTGCGGTGCCGGTGGCCGGGGCGGGCTCGGCCGCGTTGTCGGTGGTCGGAGCTGCGGCTGACGCCGGCAGGGAGAGGGCGAGCGGCGTACCCGTCGCGGGCGTCCATCCGGACACGGCCCCGGCGTACACCTCGCCGAACGCGGCCCCGGCGAGCGTGGTGCCGGTGGGCAGGGTCGCGGGGACCGCCAGCCCGTTCGGCGCGTCGACGGTCACCGTGGTGCCGATGCGGTAGGCCGTGATCTCCCCGGCCCGGAGTGAGGCCTGCCAGTCGGCCCGGCGCCGGAGTTCGACGCCGATGTCCTTCATCCGGGGGTTCACCACGGGCGTGTTCTCGGCGAACAGTGCCTTGTAGCCGTCCAGGACGCCGTTGAGCACGGGGTAGGCGATGCGGTCCTCGGCCAGGTTCGACTGGTGGATGAAATGCGGCTTGGGATCGTTGGCCAGGACGTGCCCGAGGGCGATCCGCGTCTCCAGCGGGACGATGTGGTCGGCGTAGCCGGTGGCGGGGGCCAGGGGCGCCGGCAGACAGGTGGTGGTGGCCGGATTGTCCTCGCAGATGCCGCTGCCGCCCTGCGCGCGGCTGGTGTAGATCCAGTTGTACTCGTCGACCTGCTCGGCCGCCCGCCCGGCGTTGTAGAAGACGTTCATCGGGTAGCGGGGCACGGTCGTGGCGGGACCGACCTGACGCTGGGCGGGCTCACGGGAGTTGTCGGAGCCGAGCCAGGCGATGTCGTTGTCGTCGAGGGCGAGCGCCAGGTTGGGGTTGTCCTCGGGCTGCTGCGGCAGCACCTTCATGCCCGAGTGTTCGCCGGTGACCAACTCGTCGTTCACCAGAGGCAGTCCGGCTCTCTCACCCCAGACCCGGTTGGTGGCGATCTCGTCGGAGATGTCGTTGCGGCTCATCCAGCGGGTGCTGCCGTCGGCGTTGGTCGCGCACTTCCACGGCACCACGGTGGTGTCCTGCACACAGCCGAGGAAGGGGTGCGAGTAGGTGTGGTTGATCCAGCGGAACTCGCCCCGCCGCGCGATCAGCCGGTCGGCGAGCGGGTCGGCACCGTTGTTGTCCTCGCGGTGGTCGGCGCTGCCGGCGCCGTTGTAGGCGAAGTTGAGGGTGAAGTCCTTGTCGTTCTGCCAGTCGACGGCGTGGTCGACGTCGGCGGGCGTCATCCGGATCGGGTCGGGCGTCGCGTTGGGATCTTCACAGTCGACGTCGCCGGGGGTGCAGTTGAGCTGGCTGTTCCAGCGGTCGTCGGCGGCGAACACGTCGTCCACGTGGACGGCGAAGTAGTTCCGTGAGGCGCCCAGGTGCACCCCGCCGGTCATCCACTCCACGATGCCGCGGGCCAGAAGCCGGAACTGCTGCTGGTACTGGTTGTAGACGAAGGTGACGACCAGCTCGCGCCGCCCGTCGTGCCGGTACTCGCCCACCAGCGTGCCCTTGGCCGTCCGCCCGGGGATCGCCACCTCGACGTACGGGGTGAAGTCGGCCCCGGCCACGGGCTTGGACAGGTAGGCGTAACTCTCGCCGATGGCCGGGTCGTTGTCCTCGAAGGGCACCGCCCCGTCGAGGTAGCCGAAGGGGCCGGACCTGCCGGCGGCGGTCACCTCCGCCCGCTTGCCGTCCATGCTGCCGGAGTAGCCCCCGTGGACCGGGTACTGCAGACCGGCTTCGGGACGCGCGTAGGTGTAGGCGTCGACCTGGGGCACGTCGTACTTCTGCTCGTACGCCGCGAGTGCCGCCATCTCGGCGGAGCCGGCCGGGAACGGGTTGTCGTTGGGCAGCACCACGGCCTGGAACTTGGCGCGCGGCCTGCCGTCGACGGTGTCCGCGAGGAAGTCGGCGTCGATCACGGTCCGGCCGGCCTGCGTGAGGTCGATCCGGGTGTACGGCGTTCCGGCCGCCTCCAGCTCGGCGGCTATCGCGTCGGTCGACGGGCCGCCGTCGCTCACCACCAGCACCCGCAAGTCGATGTGGGGCGTGGTGTCGGCGTGTGCCGCGCCGGCCGGCAGGCCCAGCGCGGCGATGAGCGCACTCACCGTGAGCACGGTGGTGCGAAAGGTCCGCTTCATGCGGTGAGGTCCCCTCCCCGGGCAGGGGTGAGCACGGCTCCTGTGGAGCGGACACCCCCTTGCGCGCCGCCGGCGTCCCCCTCAGAAGCCAGTTCGTCACGCATCCGTTCGCGTCACATAGTGAGGTCTGTGTGGAGATTTCGCGGTCATGTTGCGGAACATGACGGAAAAGCGCAGGTGTCGAACGGGGTGGTTCCGAAAGCGAAACGAGCCGTTCCGTGCTGCCGGGGTGACGCCGTGCCTGGTGGGTGCGAGGGCCCGGCGCGCAGGTCCGCGCCCTGCGGCGCACCGGCGGGCCGGTGTGGCCCGCCGGTCGGAGTGCCAGTGGTCCAGACCGGCGCCGATACCTGGGCAGCGAAACTTTCAGGTCACGGCCGCCGGCTCCCCGGACGGAGCGTCAGGAGCAGAGCACTCGGGTCACGGGCGTGTAGACCGGCCCGCCGCTGACGTTCGTGGAGTCGCTGAACTCGGCGTAGAAGTACGAGTAGAAGCCGATGTTGCCGTTGCAGCCGGAGTCGGCGGCGACGTCCAGGGTCAGGGTGACCGTGCGGCTCTGACCGGGCGGGATGGTGGCGCCGTAGTTGCCGCCGAGGTTGGCCGGGCCGGTGCCGGAGCAGGGGGCGGGGCCGCTTGTGGTCGTCAGGCTGCACCCGGAGAAGCTGTACTTGAGGTCGGGGCGCTGCGTGGTCAGCCACGTCGGCTCGATCGTCTGGTACACGAACCAGACGTCGTAGGTGTTGTTGTTGGTGAGGGTCATCGACAGCTTGACCGAGCCGCCGGGCGTGGTGGTGGCGCTGTCGGTGGTGAAGGTCAGCTCCGCCGGCGCCGGCGCCGCACTCGCGCTGGGGGCCAGGCCGAACACGGCGAGGGCGAGGGCGAGGACGGCGCCGAGGCCGAAACGTCTCATCAGGGGTGATCGCATGGCCTGGGAGGCTAGGCAGGGGCCGGGCGCACCGTCTGCCCCCTCGGTAAGGCGTGGCTCATCACTCGGCCGGAAGTGTTCATGGCGTGGGGGAGCCGTGTGGAAAATATGAAGGCGTGACGGAGGTCGCGTTGTCCCAGGCAGCCGGTGCTTGCCGGGGCGGCTGTGCGGGCCGTACGCCCCGGGCCGCTCTCCCGGCGCGAGAAGATGACATTGGCGCATATCGGATCCACCGGGCCGCTCCCGCTCCCGTGCCCGCCCTGAGATTCTCGGCCACCCGCCGGTTTCCGGCCTGCGCGCCACCGGCGAAGTCCGTCAGGATGCTCCGAGGCCGCGCAGCAACGTGTCGACCACGACGTCCGCCGCCTGTGCGGGGCTCAGGTCGGGCCTGGTGTGCTTGAGGCCTCCCTCGTGTGCGTCTTGACCTCATTACTGCCACATGAACGCGCCAGGTCCTGCCCGTGATGCGTGGGATGAGCCGGCCGTGACAGCTCGGCTCGTCACCTGCCAAGATGGTGACTACATGTAAGTGTGGACGAATACGGGCAAGAAAGGTGATGCGCCATGAGTGATGTCGAGGAGAGGGCGCTACTGGCGGGTGGCTGCTTCTGGGGCATGCAGGAGCTGATCCGGTCGCTTCCCGGAGTGATCCGCACGCGGGTCGGCTACAGCGGCGACAACGACAAGCCTCACGCCACCTACCGTGACCACGGCAGGCACGCGGAGTCGATCGAGATCGTCTTCGACCCGACCGCTACCGACTACCGGGCGATCCTGGAGTTCTTCTTTCAGATCCACGACCCGACCACCCGGAACCGGCAGGGCAACGACATCGGTGAGAGCTACCGGTCCGCCATCTTCTACTTCGACGACGAGCAGCAGCGCGTCGCGCTGGACACCATCGCCGATGTCGAGGCGTCCGGCCTGTGGCCGGGCCCGGTGGTGACCGAGGTCGTGCCGGCCGGCGCGTTCTGGGAGGCCGAGCCGGAGCACCAGGACTACCTCCAGCGCTACCCGGAGGGGTACACCTGCCACTTCCCGCGCCCGAACTGGCGGCTGCCCAGGCGCGCTTGATCCTGCACATCGGCGTGGCCGGGAAGGGTGTCG
>NZ_JBEOXI010000361.1:0-6376 GCF_040296465.1 Streptomyces sp. NPDC002130 | reverse complement strand
GCTTGAGCGACACCTCGTCGCCGTACCACTGGTGGGCCAGTTCGTGGACGACGACCGACACGTTCGACCCGTTCGCGAACTGCCGCGGGCTGTAGAACGGCCGGGTCTGGGTCTCCAGCGCGTACCCGGTGTTGGTGTTCGGCACATACCCGCCGAGCGCGTTGTAGGGGTACGGCCCGAAGTACCCGGCGAGCCAGTCCGCGATCTCCCCGGTCCGTTCGATGCTCGCCCGCGCGGCCCCGGCGTTCGCTCCGAGATCCTTGCTGTAGGCGTTGAGGACCGGGATGCCGCCCTCGGTCGTGCCGGTCGTGATGTCGAACTTCCCGACCGCGAGCGTGGCGAGGTACGTGGCCTGGGGCTTGTCGGACCGCCAGTTCCAGCGCGTCCAGCCGAGCCGCGAACTCGTCGACTGGAGCGTGCCGTTGGAGATGGCCTGGGTGCCGTCCGGGACCAGCACGGACACGTCGTAGGTCGCCTTGTCCAGAGGATGGTCGTTGCTCGGGAACCACCATGCCGCAGCCTCGGGCTCGTTCGCCGCGACACCCCCGTCGGGGGTGCGGTGCCAGCTGGTGAAGCCGAACGCCTGCTTCGACGACGGCACCCCGCGGTAGCGCACCACGACCGTGACGGGCACGCCCTTGGCCAGCGGGGTCCTCGGCGTGATCTCCAACTCCTGCTCGCCCGAGGTCCGGAACGACGCCTTGGTCCCGTTGACGCGCACCTCGCCGACGTCCAGCAGGAAGTCCAGGTTGAAGCTCGACAGGTCCTGGGTGGTGCGGGCCACGAGGGTGGCCGTGCCCTCCAGCTCGTCCGTGGCCGGCTGGTACTTCAGGCGGAGGTCGTAGTGGGAGACGTCGTATCCGCCGTTGCCGTAGGCCGGGTAGTAGGGGTCGCCGATACCCGGCGCGCCGGGGGAGTGGGGAGCGGCCGATGCCGGGATCGCCAGCAGGAGGACGGTCGCTGCCAGGGCTCCCGGCACGATGATTCTGCGGTGCACGCAAGGCTCCAAGTCGTAGGTTCCCGAGGTCTTCCGGGGTCTGTCGGAGCCTATTGACTCCCTGTGCCCCTGATCATGTCCATGGCCTCTGCTGTCACACGATCGCCATTCGGCCGACATGAGACACCCGCCCCGAACGTCCGTCCCGGACACGCCGGTCCGTCAGCTGCCCTCTTCTGAACAGGAGTTCACCGATGTACCGTCCGGCGCATGCCGAAACGCACGCGCTTCACGACCTGGAGACCGCTCGCGACGGCGGCCACGGCCGCCCTCTTGGCCACCCTGCTCACCCCGGCGGCCGTACAGGCCGCACCGGCCGCCCCGCGGGCGAGTGAACCCGTCCACTCCTACGAGAACGCCATCCGCGAGGCCGTCTGGGTGGACACCGGGCTCGACGGCGACCGCGACGGGAAGACCGACCGGGTCGCCGTCGACATCGTCCGCCCCCGCGAAACCGCCCGGCAGGGCCGCAAAGTCCCCGTCATCATGGACGCCAGCCCGTACTACTCCTGCTGCGGGCGCGGCAACGAGAGCCAGAAGAAGACCTACGACGCGCAGGGCCGTGTCGCACAGATGCCGCTCTACTACGACAACTACTTCGTCCCGCGCGGATACGCCTTCGTCGGCGTGGACCTGGCCGGAACCAATCGCTCCGACGGCTGCGTCGACGTGGGCGGCCGCTCCGACATCCAGTCCGCGAAGGCCGTCGTCGACTGGCTGAACGGCCGCGCCAAGGCCTACACGAGCCGCACCGGCGCCACCCGCGCCCAGGCCGGCTGGACCAACGGCCGCACCGGCATGATCGGCAAGAGCTGGGACGGCACCATCGCCAACGGCGTCGCCGCCACCGGCGTCAAGGGCCTGAAGACCATCGTCCCGATCAGTGCCATCTCCTCCTGGTACGACTACTACTTCCAGCAGGGCGCCCCGCTCTACGACTCCGGCCCCGAGTGGCTGTCGGACTACGTCAACAGCCCCGATGCCCGCGCCAAGTGCGACGCCGTCCAGCAGAAGCTCACCGACGGCGCCCCGCGCACCGGCGACTGGACCCCGCTGTGGACCGAGCGCGACTACGTGAAGGCCGCGCGCAAGGTCGAGGCCAGCGTCTTCCTGGTGCACGGCATGCAGGACCTCAACGTCCGCATGAAGCACGTCGGCCAGTGGTGGGACGCCCTCGCGAAGCACGGCGTCGAGCGCAAGATCTGGCTCTCCCAGACCGGCCATGTCGACCCCTTCGACTTCCGCCGTGGCGCCTGGGTCGACACCCTGCACCGCTGGTTCGACCACGAGCTCATGGGCTACGACAACGGCATCGACCGCGAGCCCATGGCCGACATCGAACGCGCCCCCGACCGGTGGGACACCTCCAGGACCTGGCCGCCGAGCGGCACCCGGGCCACCACCCTGCGCCCCGACCGTGGCTCCCAGGCCGGCGTCGGCACCCTCGGCCTGCACCGCGGCCATGGCACAGAGAGCTTCACCGACGACCCGAAGCTGAGCGAGACCGACTGGGCCGCCCGGATCGACCGGCCCACACCGGAGAAGGCCGGTTTCGTCACCGGACCGCTCACCCGCGACCTGCGCCTGTCCGGCTCCTCGGAGGTCACCGTCACCGCGACGCCCTCCGCCCCGACGGCCCACCTCTCCGCCGTCCTGGTGGACCTCGGCCCCGCCACCATCCGCGACTACGCGGACGCCGGTGAAGGCATCACCACCCTCACCGGCCGCACCTGCTGGGGCCCGAGCAGCACCGCGGACAGCGCCTGCTTCAAGGAGACGAAGGCGAAGACCGCCGACGTCGACTACACGGTCGTCAGCCGCGGCTGGGCCGACCTCGGCAACCACGCCTCCGACCACAAGGGCTCCCCGCTCACCCCGGGCAAGCGGTACACGATCACCCTCGACCTGGCGGCGACCGACCACGTCGTGCCGAAGGGCCACCGCCTGGCGCTGATCGTCGCGGGCACGGACAAGGACCTCATCGACCCTCCCGCCGACCGGCCGAAGCTCACGCTCGACCTGTCCCGCACCTCGGCGCGCGTCCCGTTCATCGGCGGAACCACGGCCTTCGCCCGCGCCACCGCCGGGACCCCGCTCGCCACCCCCGAGGCCACGCTCCTGGACGGCGTCCGGGAGCCGCGCACCACGCACCGCGTCCCGGGGGAAACCCGGTGACCCGCGCCGGCGCCCTCGTCCTGACCGCAGCCGCCCTCACGGCCTCGCTGATCGCCGCACCCGCCCAGGCGGCCCCGGATTCCCCGCCCCGCACCGGCTTCGAGCAGTCGAACGGCGCCCGCTGGACCACCCAGCCCGAGGAGCGGGACTTCCTCCGGGTCGTCGACCGGTCGGGCAGCCGCGTCTCCGTGACCCGCTTCGGCACGACGAAGCAGGACCGCCCGCTCCATCTGGTGCGGATCGGGAACCGCCCGAGCCCCAGCAAGGTCCTGCTCGTCTGCAGCCAGCACGGCGACGAACCCTCCGGCCGCGAGGCCTGCCTCACCACCGTCCGCGACCTCGCATACGCCCGCGACAGCCGCACCCGCCGCTTCCTGGACCGCACCACGGTCCTGGTCGTGCCCACCGCCAATCCGGACGGCCGGGCCGCGAACACACGCGGCAACAGCGACGGCGTCGACATCAACCGCGACCACCTCGCCCTCAAGACCGCCGAGGGCCGCGCCCTGGCCGCCCTCATCCGCGACCAGCGCCCCGACGTCGTCTACGACCTGCACGAATACGGCGCCACACCCCGGTTCTACGACAAGGACCTCTTCGACCTGTGGCCGCGCAACCTCAACACCCACGGGGCGGTCCACGACGAGGCGCGGACCCTCTCCGAGGCGTACGTCCGCCCCGCCGCCCAGCGGGCCGGCCACTCGACCGGCACCTACGGCATCTGGACCGACCCCGAGACCGGTGAGCCGGTCAAACAGGTCGCGGGAGACGGACAGGAGCGCATCCTGCGCAACATGTCCGGTGTCAAGCACTCCGTCGGACTGCTCATCGAAAGCCGCGTCGACCCACTCACCGAGGCGGAGAAGGCGGACGAGGCGCTCAACAACCGGCGCCGGGTCACCTCCCAACTGGACGCGCTCAAGGGCATGTTCGGATACACCGACCAGCGCCGGGCACGCATCGAGGCGACGACGGCACGGGCCCGGCTCGCGGGCTACGCCGACACCGGCCCCGTCTACGTCGGCGGCGCCGACAACGAGGCCCCCGAACCGGCTGAGATCATCCCCGACCCGCCCTGCGGCTACCGGCTCACCGCCGCCCAGTACGCCGAGGTGGGCGACGAACTCGCACTGCACGGCGTGCGGGTGCGCAAGGACCGCGACGGCGTGCTCGTCCCGCTGCGTCAGCCCCTGCGGGCGCTCGTGCCGCTGCTGCTCGACGACCGGGCCGAGTACCACCTGACAGGAGGTTCATACGAAACCGCATGTTGAGAGGGGTGAAATTCCGCCACACGTGGTAGCAGCGTTTACGGAGGACCTACATCCTCCCCCGCTGTCCCGATGAAAGGTTCCGCCTGTGACGCAAGAACGACCAAGCGACAAGGACTCCCCGGAGGGAGCCGCGCTGCCGGGGTCGGAAGCGGGCCTGCCCGGTCAGGACCGGCCGCAGACCGACCGCATCGTCTTCGGCGTCACGGCGGTCCTCACCCTCGCCTTCGTGGTCTGGGGCGCGACGGCGACCGACTCGCTCGAGGACGTCTCCACCAGCATGCTCGGCGGGCTGATGCACAACGGCGGCTGGGCGTTCATGCTCGCCGCCTCCGGCTTCGTCGTCTTCGCCCTCTGGCTCGCGATCAGCCGCTACGGCCGGATCCACCTCGGCGCGGAGGGCGAGGAGCCCGAGTTCCGCACGGTGTCCTGGGTCGCGATGATGTTCAGCGCCGGCATGGGCATCGGCCTGATGTTCTACGGCGTGAGCGAACCCCTGTCGCACTACGGCACGCCCCCGCCGGGCACCGACCCTGCCGACTCCGGCGACCGCATGGAGACGGCCATGGCCACCACCCTGTTCCACTGGACGCTCCATCCGTGGGCGATCTACGCCGTGGTGGGTCTCGCCATCGCCTACAGCACGTTCCGCAGGCGCCGCCGGCAGACCATCAGCGCGGTGTTCACCCCGCTCATCGGCACGAAGAACGCCAACGGCGGCGTCGGCCGGGCCATCGACGTCCTCGCGATCATCGCGACCGTCTTCGGCTCCGCCGCCTCCCTGGGCCTGGGCGCGCTCCAGATCGGCTCCGGTGTGCAGGAGCTGAAGTGGATGGACAAGGTGAGCACCGGGCTGCTCGTCACGATCATCGCGGTGCTGACCCTGGCCTTCGTCGCGTCCGCGATCTCCGGTGTGGAGAAGGGCATCCAGTGGCTGTCCAACACCAACATGGTGCTGGCGCTGATCCTCGCCCTGTTCGTGTTCGTGGCGGGCCCGACCATCATCGTCCTGGACCTGCTGCCCACCTCCGTCTTCGCCTACCTCGGCGACCTGCCCCAGCTGGCCGGCCGGACCGAGGCGAGCGGCGGCAAGGGCGTCGCCGACTGGCTGGGCAGCTGGACGGTCTTCTACTGGGCGTGGTGGATCTCCTGGACGCCGTTCGTCGGCATGTTCATCGCCCGCATCAGCCGGGGCCGCACGATCCGCCAGTTCGTCGGCGGTGTCATCCTCGTGCCCAGCACGGTCAGCCTGATCTGGTTCGCGATCTTCGGCGGCTCGGCGATGAAGATGCAGGAGGAGGGACAGCTCGGCAAGGAGGCCACCCCGGAGGGCCAGCTCTTCGGCGTGCTCCAGCAGTTCCCCATCGCCACCGTCACGAGCCTGCTGGTGATGATCCTCGTCGGCATCTTCTTCGTCTCGGGCGCCGACGCGGCCTCCATCGTCATGGGCACCCTGTCGCAGAAGGGCGCGCTCGAACCCGGTCGCTTCGTGGTCGTGTTCTGGGGTGTGGTCACCGGCGCGGTGGCCGCGATCATGCTGCTGGTCGGCAGCGGTCAGGGCGACGCGCTGACCGGTCTGCAGAACCTCACGATCCTCGCGGCGGCGCCGTTCGTCGTCGTGATGATCTTCATGTGCGTCGCCCTCATGCGCGACCTGCGCCGGGACCCGGTGATCGTGCGCGAGCAGATGGGCTCCGAGGCCGTCGAAATGGCCGTCATGGAAGGCCACAAGAAGTACGACGGCGAGTTCGAGTTCCGCGTCGGCCCGGGCCGCGGCCCGGACGTGGAAGGCGACCCGATCGGCAAGCACTGAACCGAACGGCGATCGGCGAGCACTGAACCGAACGGCAGCGGCGGCCCGGGGTCCGAGAACCCCGGCCGCCGCCCGGGCGGGTGCGGGGGCGGCGCGCGGCGGGGCCGGGGGGCCGCCCGGGCG
>NZ_JBEOXI010000360.1:0-6380 GCF_040296465.1 Streptomyces sp. NPDC002130 | reverse complement strand
GCAACGCGAGCTGCGCCGTCTGCACCCCGTGCATCACCCAGAACACCTTCACGTGCGGCACGTTGTCGAACATCCCGCGAGAGCAGTTCGACGGCGTCGGCGGGCAGGTGCGGGCTGAAGGCGGCGCTGCGGCGCAGCAGGATGTTGGCCGACCGGGCGCATCGGCGCAGCACGTCGGGATCGGTGCACAGGCGCACCCATTCGACGGGATACAGCCGGTCGGACGGGCTGATGGTGATGTCGACGGCGGCTCGTTCCGTCTCCGTCAGCTCGGGCCGGACCGACACGGCCAGCCGGACGCTGTGCGCGTCGTCCCCGGCCAGCCTGCGGACGACGTCGACGGGCAGGTGGGGGTTGGCCGCCAGTTCGCGCCGGTCCGACTCCTCGCCGCCGGCCGCGAGTCGTTCGGCGGTCGCCGTGCTCAGGGCCCCGTTGCGGATCACCTCCTGCCGGAAGAAGGGGCCGAGGTCCGCGTCGAGCAGGAGGTCGGTGTAGCGCGCGTCGTCGCGGCAGGCCTCCCGCATGGCGGCCCGGCGTACGTCCTCCACGGGGTCATGGACGAGGCGTTCGCGGGTGTCCCGGGAGAGCGCGGCCCACTCGCGGCACGCCGCCCTCCGGAGGTTCGCGTCCTGGTGGTCGGCGAGACGGGCGACCAGATCCGGTGCCGTGTGCCGGGACTCGGCCGCGCTGCGGCGCACCCGGGCGTCCTCGTCGGCGAGCAGACGCTCCTGGGCTGCGACCGGAAGCGGCTCCACGGGAATGCGGAACCATTCGGGGCCGTGGGCCAGAGCCTCGCGCACCCGCGCGTCGGGATCGTCGATGAGCCGGGCGCGTTGTTCCGGCGTCACCGAGGGGTTCGCGGCGAACGCCGAGCGCATCCGGCGATCGGGATGGACGACGATCGCGTCGACCACCTCGTCCGGCAGCGCCCGCCAGCCCAGCATGTCCCAGGCCGCGATGGCCTGCTTCGAGAGCAGCCTGTTCAAGACGTCGACCGGTGCCGCCGGGTTCCGCGCGATGGCATTGATCGTCTCGCGGTCAGGACACGTGTCGCACATGATTCCCCCTGTTCGCCGGCGGATGACGCGGCCCGCAGATTGTGGTGGTGACCTGCGTACGAGGTCAACGCCGGTGTCCACATGCGTCCCTGGCTCCGGTTCACCCCAGGCTTCGGCGGTCGGGCTGTCCGGGCGGCCCGCACGGGGGTACTCGGCACCGGTGCACGCAGGTGTGTCAACGGGCCCCGGCCGCAGGCGGTTTCGGGGGACGCGGGAGTGGAGGGCGGATGACGGTCGACCTGCTCGGTTTCCTCGGCGTTGTGCTGGTGGCGTATGTGGTGCCGGGTCCGGACTTCCTCGTGGTGGTCAGATCGGCTGCCGAGGATCCATCGAAGGGCAGAGCGGCGGCACTGGGCGCCCAGACCGGGCTGTGCGTGCACATGCTGGCCGCCGCGGCCGGCCTCTCGGTGATCGCCACCCGCTCACCCGTGGTGTTCGACGGGATCAGGCTGATGGGGGCGGCCTACCTCGTGTATCTCGGTGTGCGGGCCGTACTCGCCGCCCGCCGGGCCGCCCGGGAAAGGCACGACGCGAACGAGGCCACATCCGACGCCCTCGAGGAGGACGGGCCCGCCCGGGGGCGTCTGCGGAACGGATTCACTCAGGGGTTGCTCACCAACGTGCTCAACCCGAAAGCCGCCCTGTTCTTCCTCAGCGTCCTTCCGCAGTTCGTCGACGGTGACGGATCGATGGCGCAGCAGATCTTCTTCCTGGGCACGCTGGACATCCTCATCGGCGTCGCCTATTGGTTCGCCCTCGTCGTGGTCGCCGCGCGACTACGAGCCCTGCTCGCCAGGCCGGAGGTCCGTCGGCGCTGGGAGCTGACCACCGGCTGGCTGTTCATCGCCATCGGCGTCTCGGTGGCGGCCGTCGCCTGAGGATTCAGGGGTGACCGGGGCGGGCAATGGGCTGAGGAATGTCATGAGCACGACTGCCCTTCCCCCACAAGGAGGTCGATCATGCACGTCCGTATGCTGACCGGCGGTCTCGCCGCTGCCTGTCTGGTGTCCGTGTCCCTGACGGGCGGTCAGGCCGCGGCCGCCACCCCCTCGACGGCCGGCGGGCCTCTGGCCGCCCGTGTCGTGACCTACGACGCAAGCGGCTCCGCGGAGTTCAGGAGCGCCGTCAACCGGGGCGCGGCTATCTGGAACGAGAGTGTCGACGCCGTCGAGTTGCGGCCCGTCGCTGCGGGGCAACGCGCGAACATACGGGTCCTGGCGGACAACGGCTGGCCGCGCGCCCTGCCCACCACCCTGGGCAACGGCACCGTGTACATCGGGCGCCAGGCCGTCGACCAGGGCTACGACACGATCCGCATCTCCGCGCACGAACTCGGGCACATCCTGGGCCTGCCGGATCGCAAGCCCGGACCGTGCTCGAGCCTGATGTCCGGCTCCACCGCGGGTACGTCGTGCACCAACCCGTACCCGAACGCTGCGGAGAAGGCGGAGGTCGAGGGGAACTTCGGCGGCGCACTCGCCGGGCGGGCCCCGGTGGCGCGTGCCGGGGTGATCGTGGACTGACGCGGGCGAGGCCTGTTCGAGAAGTCCCCCGCGCCTGCCATAACGGCTCGCCGTCGATCAGTGGCGGTGACAGCGGCGACGGCTCCCCTGCCGGAGTGCGATACAGCAGGGGAGCCGGACGCGTGGCGAAGTGCGGTTCTGCCGGGAGCGGTCGCGCTACTGGCTTCAGCTGCGCATCATCGACATCAGCAGCCCGTGTGTCTCTTCGTCGGCGGTGACCACGAGCCCACGACCCGTCTCATCGATCGGGGCACCGTCGATTCCGGTGACGACACAGCCGGCCGCACGGCACAAGGCGACACCGGCTGCGAAATGCACGCTCCCGGCCAGGTCCTTGCCGTCCGTGACATACGCGGCCCGCTTGCCGGCAGCCACCCAGGCCAGCGCCAGCGTGGTGGATCCGACGCGCGGCCGGAAACGTTCGACGAACTCGGGGTGCGCCAGCAGATCCACGGTCCGGAACGCGGGCGCACCCGGGAACGGCGGATCCAGGTTGACGTCCACCCACCCGGTGGCGGACGTGGGCGTCAGCACGGCGTCGCCGATCCCGGTACGCCGCACCCATGCGGTCTCCCCGTCCGTGAAGAAGACCTCACTCCCGAACGGGTCGGCCACCGCCGCCGCCCCGTCCCGCAGCGCCACGTTGACGGCCACCAGCATGGTTCCCACGGCGTAGTTGAGCGTGCCGCACAGGGGATCGACCAACCACTGACACACGGCGTCGGCGGCACCCTGCTGCCCGCCCTCCTCGCCGAGCACCGCGTCACCGGGCCGTGCGGCACGGATGACGCCGAGGATCGCCTTCTCGGCCTCCACATCGGCGGCGGTGGCGAAGTCCCCGGCACCCTTGTCGATACGGGTGAGCAACCGGCCGTACATGGTGCGGACCACGTCCGCGCCGGCCAGCGCCGCGGCTGTTGCGACCGCGGCATCGTAGGAATGCGCGTATGAGTTGATCACGTCCCGCAGGCTATCGAGCCGAAGCAACCGTCCCTGCGCCTCTTTTCGGCCGTGGGCGGGCGTTGATGTTCTGGTTGGCGAGAGTGCGTTCCATCTGGTCGTCGGGGGGGCCGGACAGCCGGGGGCCGGAAGCCGGTCGCCTCGGCGGCGTGAGGGAGGCGGAGGCCTGGCTGCGGCCACACGAGACCGGTGACATTGCCGGTCCGCGCGCGGTGGCCGGCGCCTGACAGTGGCACGGCCAGCCCGACGGCGGTGCCCAGCGTTTTCCCGGGCACGCGGCGGACTCCCCAGGTCCCGCGTGCCCGCGAACGGGCCGACCGCCACGACAGAGAGGACGACTCCCCGTGCGACTCCGACCCCACACCGACTCATCCACGCGCACCCGTGGCACCCTCGGATCCGGCGCCGGGCGCCGGGCCGGACGACTGGCCGGTGCCGCCGCCGCGCTCGCCGCCGTCGTCGGCCTGGGCCCGCTGACCGGCCCGGGCGCGCACGCCGCGGACAACCCCTACGAGCGCGGCCCCGCCCCCACCACCTCCAGCATCGAGGCACTGCGCGGTCCGTACGCCGTGTCGCAGACATCCGTCTCCTCGCTGTCCGTCACCGGCTTCGGCGGCGGCACCATCCACTACCCGACGAGCACCGGTGATGGCACCTTCGGCGCGGTGGCCATCTCGCCCGGCTACACCGCCCACGAGTCGTCCATCGCCTGGCTCGGGCCGCGCCTGGCCTCGCAGGGCTTCGTGGTGTTCACCATCGACACCCTCACCACGCTCGACCAACCCGACTCCCGCGGCCGACAGTTGCTGGCCGCCCTGGACTACCTCACCGACCGCAGCACCGTGCGTACCCGCATCGATGCCTCACGCCTCGGCGTCATGGGCCACTCGATGGGCGGGGGCGGCAGCCTGGAGGCCGCCAAGTCCCGTCCGGCCCTGCGGGCGGCGATCCCGCTGACCCCGTGGAACCTCGACAAGACCTGGCCCGAGGTCACCACGCCGACCCTGATCTTCGGAGCCGACGGGGACACCATCGCCCCGGTCGCCTCCCACGCCGAACCCTTCTACTCGAGCCTGTCCTCGTCTCTGGACCGGGGCTACCTGGAGCTGAACTCTGCGACGCACTTCACGCCCAACTCGTCGAACACGACGATCGCGAAGTACAGCGTTTCCTGGCTCAAGCGGTTCATCGACGACGACACCCGCTACGAGCAGTTCCTGTGTCCGCTGCCCCGGCCGAGCCTGACCATCGAGGAGTACCGGGGCAACTGCCCGCACGGCTCCTGACGTTTCGCGGGCTCAGGGCTCCGGAGCCGCAACGGCCGGGGCCGGGGCCGGGGTCGGGGGCCGGGGGGCGACCGGCGGCGGGCGCGCGTGACGCGTTCGCCGCCGGTGTCGTGCGCGGGCACGGCCGAGGCGGTCGTCCGTTGGGCCACGGCACAGTCCGTCCACCGGCCGGGCCCGGTCAACGCGCAGGTGGCGCCGCGGGTCAGCTCACCGAGACGCCCGGACGACAGGCTTCCGGTCTTCCTTACGCGCAAGTAACCTCCGTTGGATGACCGGAGACGGAAGCAGGGCGCGGACGGCTCCCCACGCGGGGCGCCGGCCCGGCCGGGACGCCACCGGGAACCGCGGCCATGCCGAACTCGAGCGCGGCAGGCGGCAGTTGTTCGACGGGCCGGTGGGCGACGCGCGCGAGACCCTGCTGCTGGCCGCGTCCCTGCTGGCCGCCGATGCCCCGGACAGGGCCGAGGCGGCACGCCTGTGCGCGGTGGACGCCGCCTGGGCGTCGGGCGACGTCACACTCTGCCTGACCACCCTCGACGGCACGGACACCATCACCACCGTGACCTCCGCCGACGCCCTGGGCGCTCCGACGACCGACGCCCGGGGCGCTCCGGCAGTCGACGCCCACGGCGCTTCGGTGACTGGCGGGGGTGGCGCAGGGGCGGCCGACGCCTGCGGAGCTCGGGCGACCGGCAAGGACGGAGCGCCCGCGACTGGCCGGCATGGTGCCCCGACGGTGCGAGACCCCGACGGTCGGGCGCCACGCGGCTCCGCGAGCCTCGCCCTCCCTCACCCCGGGGGAGGGCGGCCGGAGTCGTCCGGCCCCGGGCCGGGGCCGGGGTGGGCCCGTGACCCGTTCCTCCGGGACTACCGCGACGGCATGCGGGCCCTGCTGGCCCGGCGGCCGGAGGACGCCGCCGCCCCGCTGCGGCGCGTACTGGAGCGGGCAGGTCACGGCGACCGGCCGGAGCGGCTGCTGCGCGCTGCCGCGGCGGCCCTGCTCCTCGGTGACGTGCACGCGGCCCGCACCGCCGGGGCCCGCGCCCTCGCGGCCGCCCGCACGGTGGAGTGCGCCGCGCTCGAAGCACGTGCCCTCGAGTACCTGGCCTACGGCGAACTGCGGGCCGGCCGTCATGCGCAGGCGCGCGCCCACGCGGAGGAGGGCGTGCGCGCGGCACTGACGGCAGGCCACCGCAACACCGCGGCGAGCCACCACGCGATGCTCGCCCTGGCCGCTTCGATCGAAGGGGACACCACCGCGGTCGCCGGGTACGCCTCGGCCGCCCTGGGCACTGCCCGCCCTCACGGCCTGACCCAGGCCGCGACCCTCGCCGAGTGGGCCACCGCCCGCGCCGACCTGGCCCGCGGCCGCCCTCTGGACGCCGCCGACCGGCTCGGGCCGCTCGTCACCGCGGGCCCCCGGCGCGGACACTTCGGCGTCTGGATGCTCGCCGTGCCCTGCTACGTCGAGGCCGCGGTGCTCGCCGGCGAGCCGGCAAGCGCGCGGCGGGTCGTCGCCGACCTCGTCCGCTGGGCCGCCTTCGGCGCCGATC
>NZ_JBEOXI010000359.1:0-6556 GCF_040296465.1 Streptomyces sp. NPDC002130 | reverse complement strand
CCCGGGCGCCGCCCATGACCCCGACAGGCCCCGCTCGGGTTCGGTGGGGCCCTTCGTTGTCGGGGGGCGCCCGGCAGGGTGCGGGCGGCTCGTGACTCCTGCTCAGCCGAGGGTCACGTACGAGGCCGCCGTCACCCTGATCGAGCCGCCTCGTCGCGGGACGCCCGTGAGCGGGTCGACCGCGAACCAGGTCACGTCGCCGGAGCGCTCGTTGGCGACGTACAGGAAGCCGTGGCCGGCGGTGAGGGCGCGCGGCCAGTGGCCGCCGCAGGGCACCGTGGTGACGAGCCGCAGCCCTTCGCCCTCGACGGCGAGCACGGACAGGACGTCCTCGCCGCGGGTGGCGGTCCAGACGAAGCGGCCGTCGCGTGAGGCGGCGATGCCCGACGGGTAGGCGTCGCGTGCCGGTGCGCCGGGCAGGACCGGGGTTTCGGACAGCGGCGTCAGGGCGCCTTCCGCCGCGTCCCAGCGGCACACGGTGACGGAGGGGCTCAGTTCGTTGACGACGTACGCGTGGCGGCCGTCCGGGTGGAAGGCCAGGTGGCGGGGCCCGGAGCCGGGGCGCAGGGCGGTCTCCCGGTGCATGACCAGGGCTCCGTCGGTCAGCGTGCACACCCGCACCGAGTCCGTGCCGAGGTCCACGCTGACGGCCCAGCGGCCGCTCGGGTCGGGCTGCACCTGGTGGGCGTGCGGCCCCTGCTGGCGGGGCGTGTGCGGACCGGAGCCGCTGTGCCGGAGCACGCGGGATGCGGACCGCGTGAGCGTGCCGTCGGGGCGGAGGGGGACCGCGGTGACGCTGCCCGAGCCGTAGTTGGCGGTCAGGACGTGCCCGGCGTACAGGCTGAGGTGGGTCGGGCCGCTGCCGTCGACCGGCACGGGCCGCCCGGCCGGCTCGGGCTTGTCCCCGTCCACCCGGTACGCGGCCACCGCGCCCTCGGCGGTCTCACTGACCGCGTACAGCATCTCCCCGTCCGGTGAGAGCGTCAGGCAGGAGGGGTCAGGGACGGCGTTCACGCTGCTCAGCACGGTCAGCGCGCCGGTGTCGGCGTCGGCCTCCGCCGTCACGATGCCGGGGCCGCCGGCCGCCGTGAACGACCCGATGAACGCCCGCCGCCTGCCGTCCGCCACCGCTGTCCCCTCTCGACCGTGCGGGCCGGGTGGACCGCGCAGCCGATCATGCGCGGTCTAGACCAAACGGTCAAGGGTGCGTCGCCCGGTCGGACGCGGGCCCGGCGGAGCGTGCGTCGGCACCGTGCCGGCCTCCTGGGGCGCCTACGCCCTCGCAGTCCCGTCAGGCGCCCACCAGCGGTGAGCCCGACGGGGCGCGCAGGGGGCGGGCGAGATCGGCCAGGGCTCGTTCCAGGCCGTGCAGATGGGCCAGGGCGGGTTCCGCGTGGGGCGGGCCGTCCGCGTGGACCGCGATGTCCCTGCCCTCGGTGAGGGCCTCCACTGCGGCCTCCACCCGCCGGCAGGCCGTGGCGAGACGGGCGTCGTGGGAGGCCTCCGGGTCCGCCGCGACGGCGACCAGACCACGGATCTCGCGGGCGCAGTCGTCGAGGAGGGCGAGCACGTGCCGGGCCCGCCGCTTGCGGCCGAGCATCGGGTTCAGCGGGTGCACGAGCGGGGCGACCGAGAGCCGTACCCGGGCGAGGAGCTGCTCCAGCTCCGCCACCCGCGGGGCCGGGTCGGCGTCCGCCGCGCCCGCCAGGCGCCGGGCGGTCTCGACGGCGCAGGCGTGCACGCAGCGCAGGGCCCGCCGGATCCAGGCGTCGGTGATGCTGTGGGTGGTGACGGGCAGGACGAGGATCACGGCCAGGGCGGCGCCGAGCGCCCCGACGCCGGTCTCGGCGAGCCGCAGGGCGAGCAGGCCGGGGCCGAGCACGCCGAGGAGGCCGTAGAGCAGTCCGGCGAGGAGGGTGACCCAGAGCATCATCCAGGTGTAGGACACGGCGGCGGTGTAGAAGATGCCGAAGACGCAGACGGCGGCCAGCGCGGCCGTGACGGCCGGGTCGCCGTGCACGGGCACGGCCACGAGCAGGCCGAGGGCGATGCCGATGACCGTGCCGAGCAGCCGCCGGAAACCGCGGACCAGGGTCTCGCCGCGTGAGGTGGTGTTGACGAAGATCCACCAGGTGGCGCCGACGGCCCAGTACCAGCGCTGCCCGGACACCAGCTGGCCCACGACCAGGGCGAAGCCGGCCCCGGCGGTCGCCTGGATCGCCTGGCGGGTGGTGACCCGGGCCAGACCGGTGCCGCCCGGCGGGGCGGGCACGGCGGGCGGGGGGATGCGGCGCTCGTAGCACCACAGGCCGAAGCGCACCGCGGCGGCGACGAGGACGGACAGCAGGACCGCGACGTACAGCTGGGGCAGCTGGTCGGTGGTGGCGTGCAGGAACTGCGCCACGAAGAAGGTCATGAACGCGAACACGCCGAGGCTGTGGCCGCGCGGGCCCCAGCGGCGCGCGTACACGCCCGCGCCGACGACGGCGAGGAAGGTGAGGTCCCTGGCCACCGGGTGGTCGTGCAGCTCGGCCGCGGCGGTGAGCACGGGCAGGCCGACGGCGGGCAGCAGAGCGGTCGTCACGGCCTGGCCGCGGACCGTGGCGTCGGTGACGGTGAACAGGGCGAGCAGGGCGGCGAGACCGCCGGTGACGGCACCCGCGAGGGAATGCCCGGCGAGGCCGCACACCGCGACCGCGAGCGCGATGCCGAGCACGGCTCGCGCGCCGAACCGCAGCCGCGTCCGCCCCGGATCCGGAGCCATGAACACCCTCTTCAGCACCGCTTACCGCCCCTTTCGCAACACCGGCCATGAGCACGCATGAAAAAGGCGCCGCGGGGTCCGCAGCGCCATCGACGCATCCATATCAGCATCCCGGAGGCCAGTGGCTCAACCGGCTCCTTCTAGACTGGGCCATTGGTGCAGTCTGAGCGACCGGTGAGCGGCCGCGGCAGAGCCAACGGACGAGGAGGAGGCGCCATGCCCGTGGACGAGCTCGACACCCGCATCCTGCGGCTGCTGCTGGAGCAGCCGCGCACCAGCGTGCGCGAGTACGCCCGGATCCTCGGCGTCGCCCGGGGCACCCTCCAGGCCCGGCTCGACCGGCTGGAGCGCGACGGTGTGATCACGGGCACGGCACCGGCCCTCTCCCCCGCCGCGCTCGGGCATCCCGTGCTCGCGTTCGTCCACATCGAGGTCACCCAGGGCCATCTCGACGAGGTGGGGGACGCTCTGGCGGCGGTGCCGGAGATCGTGGAGGCGTTCTCGATCACGGGCGGCGGGGATCTGCTGGCCCGGGTGGTGGCGCGGGACAACGCACATCTGGAGGACGTCGTCCAGAAGCTGATCAGCATGCCCGGCGTGGTGCGCACCCGTACCGAGGTGGCCCTGCGCGAGCGCGTGTCCCACCGGATGCTGCCGCTGGTGGAGTCGATCGGGCGGTCGGCCCGCGGATGATCTTTGAGAGCATGGCGGCATGAGCAAGCTCCGCGGAATATCAGTCATCTTCGATCTCGATGGAACACTCGTGGACAGCGAGCCGCACTATTACGAGGCAGGCCGCCGGACGCTCGCCGAGTACGGCATCGCGGACTTCACCTGGGCGGACCACGAGCGGTACGTCGGCATCAGCACGCAGGAGACGGTCGCGGACTGGAAGGACCGCTACGGCCTGCCCGCCACGGTCGAGGAACTGCTCGCCGTGAAGAACCGCCACTACCTGGAGTTGGCCCGCAGTGCCACGCGCGCCTACCCGGAGATGCGCGCGTTCGTCGAGCTGCTGGCGACCGAGGGCGTGCCCATGGCCGTGGCCTCGGGCTCGTCACCGGAGGCCATCGCCGCGGTGCTGACCGGAACCGGGCTGGACGCGCGGCTGCACACCGTGGTCTCCGCCGACGAGGTCGCGCACGGCAAGCCGGCTCCCGACGTCTTCCTGGAGGCGGCCCGCCGGCTCGGCGCGGCCCCGTCCGACTGTGTCGTGCTGGAGGACGCCGCTCCGGGCGCCGCCGCCGCACACGCGGCCGGCATGCGCTGCATCGCGATCCCGTATGTCCCGGCCCAGGCGGGCGCACCGGAGTTCGCGACCGCGGGTCTGCTCCTGCCGGGCGGCCAGGAGCAGTTCACGGCACGGTCGGCGTACGACTGGCTCGTCGGCTCGGCCGACCTGTCCTGATCTGGCCTCTCCCGTCCCGTACATGGACCATGACGGGGCGGGCTCTGCGAACTTTTTTGCGGCAGGGGTGATTGTTTCGCCCTCGGCGTCCGTACCTCTTGGTGTTGGGCCGTTCATATCCCAGGAGGCACGATGCGCATCTCGCGCAGCACGGCAGGAACCGCGTTCGTGGGCGGTGCGTTGATCCTTACGCTCACCGCGCTCGCCTACCCGAGCATGCTGGGCGTGGAGAACGCGGCTTCCGGCCAGGACCGCATCATCGCCAACACCCAGTGGGGTCCACTGACCGAGGCGGACCGCGACTTCGTGGTGCGTGTGCGCGCGGCCGGACTCTGGGAGTACCCGCTGGGGCAGCTGATCAAGGAGCGGAGCACGTCGCCGGAGATGCAGGAAGTCTCCAAGCATCTGCTCGTGGGTCACGGCCGGCTCGACGCGGGCTGCCGCAAGATCTCCACGGACCTCGGCATCACCCTGCCGAACGAGCCGTCGCCACAGCAGCAGCAGTTCGTGGCGACGGCCGAAGGAAGCACGGGCAAGGAGTTCGAGTCCACGGCCGTGACCATCATGCGTGTTGCGCACGGGGGCATCTTCCCGACGATCGCCAAGATCCGGGCGACCACCCGGAACAGCCTCGTGCGGGAGCTCGCCGACACGACCAACGACACCGTTCTCGACCACATCACGGTCCTGGAGAAGACCGGCCTGATCAACCAGGAGCAGGTCAGCTTCCAGATCACCGCCCCGCCCAAGCTGCCCCAGGAGCAGACGACACCGCCGCCGCCGCAGCAGGGTGCGCCGGTCCGCGTGCTGCCGGTCCCCGAAGACCTGAAGGACTTCCAGACGGTCGCCCCCAATCCGTCCTATGGGGCGCCGGCACCTTCTCCGTCGGCCGGCTGAGCAGGTTTTTGCGGCTACGCGTCCGGGGCTGCGGTCCGTCCGCCGGCCCCGGTACTACGAACGGCGGCGGGGCTTGCCGCGCCTGTTGCCCTTGGGGGCGCCGCTCCCGCTCTTCCCCGTGCGCTTCGCCCCCGCCGGCTTTCCGGCCGCCGACTTGCCGGGCACCGGCTTGCGCCGGGCGCCGCCCCGGGACGCGTCCGTGGACCGGCCCTGCGCCGGGGGCTGCTCGCGCCCCCGGGTGCTGTTGACCGTGCGGCCGCGGACGATGCCGATGAAGTCCTCGACCTGGTCCGTCTTCGCGTCCTCGGGCCAGGAGAGGGCCACGCTCGACTCGGGGGCGTCCTTGAGGGGCCGGTGGGTGAGGTCCTTGCGGTGGTGCAGTCGGGCGAGCGACAGCGGGACCACGAGGACGCCGATGCCCGCCGCGACCAGTTCGACGGCGTCGGCGGTGGTGGCGGGCCGTTCGAGGGCGGGACGCCCCGGGAGAGCCTCCCAGTCGAGGACGTCGTCGAGCGGGTGCAGCACGATGTCGTCGGCCAGGTCTTCCTGCGCCACCTCGTCAACGGCCGTGACCAGATGGTCCTTGGGCACCACGACGACCGTCTGCTCGGTGTAGAGGGGAATCGCGCTGAAGACGGTCCGGTCCACCGGCGTGCGGACGAGGCCCGCGTCGGCGTCCCCGCCCAGCAGCCGCCCGGCCACCTCTCCGGCGGGCACCTGCGTGAGGATCAGCGGGACGTCGGGCTGCCGCTCGTTCCAGATGCGCACCCACTTGTCGGGCATCACCCCGGGGACGTAGGCGAGCCGGAACGAGGGGGTTTCATCCGAGCCAGTCACCTCGACAGGTTACCGGGCGTGGTCAGAGGTCGTGCACACGCTCGATACCCTGGGAGCCATGACGTCGCACCAGAGCACCCAGACGATGAAGCCCGCGACCGCGGCGAAGAAGCTGGGTGTGTACCTCGAGGCCACACCCGCCGAGTTCCGGGAGGGTGTCGTTTCGCGCGCCGAGCTGAACGAGCTCCAGGCGAACCCGCCGCAGTGGCTGCAGGACCTGCGGCGCAACGGCCCGCACCCCCGCCCGGTGGTCGCCGCGAAGCTCGGCGTCTCCATCGCCGGTCTCGCCCGCGCGGGCGTCACCGAGCCCCTCACCACCGAGCAGATCGAGGCGCTGAAGCAGGAAGGCCCCGAGTGGCTGGAGCGGGAGCGCACCACCCAGGCGGAGGTCCGCAAGGAAGCGGAACGGATCAAGAAGAAGAACGCCGAACGTCAGGCCTGACCTCAGCACCCTTCGTTTTCGGACGGCCCCCACCGGATGATCCAGTGGGGGCCGTCGCTGTTTCCTCGGTGTTCCCGGGCGTCGTGTGGCATCGGTGAAATCTTTCAGCCATGTCTTGACATGGCCGGCCCGGGCGATCTGCGCGGGCGCGGTGTCGTCCCACCAGATGTGGTACGTGTCGACCGTGACACCGACCTGGTCCGCCGGG
>NZ_JBEOXI010000358.1:0-6575 GCF_040296465.1 Streptomyces sp. NPDC002130 | reverse complement strand
GACAAGGACAAGAACCTGGACTACCTCGACTTCGATCTCTGGCCGACCGGACAGTGGGATTCCGCCGGAGATCTGCTCGGCCGGTCGCCCGTGGAGTCCGGCCGGAGGGGGGTCAGCGGGTGAACGTGACCCGGTGCTCCTTCAAGGAGCCGCAGTTGGAGCCGAACACCTGTACGTACGTGTTGGCGATGCCGCCGCCCCAGTCGACGCAGTGGCCCTTGCCGTAGACGTAGGTCGGTCCGGCGTACGACGTGAACAGGCCCTCGTCGTAGTGGCTTTCCTCGGTGTCCGGGACGGAGACCCAGGCGGACATGTTCACGGCCTTGCCCGGGTTGTTGCGGATGGTCGTGACGCAGTTCTGGCCGTTGGAGGCGTTGTAGGTCAGGTAGACGGTGCCCAACGAGCCGACCTTCGCCGAGTTGACCGTCTTGTACGCACTGCCGCAGACCTTCTGCGGAGTGGTGTTCGGCGCGGCCGAGGCCGGCGACGCCAGGGCGGTCATGGTTCCCACGGACAGTGCCGCCACGGCGGACGCTGTCAGGGCAGAACGGATGAATCGCATATTTCCCCCATGCAACTCTTCGAGGTGGTTGCTCCTGCATGGTGTGACCCGCTGGTCCTGCAAAGGGTTGTGCGTAAGTTGGCAGGAAAAATGGGGGAGTTGAGGGCCGGCACGAGTGGAGGGGTGGACTCCGTGACGGTGGGGGCCCGAGCGTTCCCACGTTGCGACTCTTTTACTCACGAGTCACTTGAGGCACACGCGAGATCCAGAGGATCTGTGCAGGGGTGTCACACAGACTGCACACGGCCCTTTCAAAGTCTCGTTAGCGTTACGGCTCGATCCCACGTGCGAACGTGACCAGGCCGCGGCCGGCGAGCCGCCGGAACAGCCAGATCGGGAACACCACACATGGACTACTGCTCGTCGTGCCGTCGGCACCTCAACGGCGCCTTGGTCTGCCCGGGGTGCGGCGCCTACGCCCCGGACATCGACCCCTCCGTCCTCGGCGGCCGTCCCGGCCCGGACCGCGGGCCCGCCACGGACCCGGGCGGACCGGCCTCCTGGGAGTACCCGGCAGCCCTCGGCACCTGGCACGACGGCACCGTGTGGAACGAGACCCCCGCGCTCGGGCAGGACGGCCCCGGCTCGTCCGACGCCCATGACTCCTCGGGCGCCCACGACCCCTCGGGGGCCCACGACTCCTCGGACGCCGACGCGGCCGAGGGGTACGAAGCCCGGCCGGCGGGCCGGGCGGCCCGGCGGCGTCAGCTGGCCCGCTGGAAGAAGAACCAGCGCCGGGCCGTGGTGGCGACGGCGGTCGCGCTCGTCGGAGGCGGCCTGACGGTCGCCGCGATGAACGGCAACGCGAAGCCAGGCGTGCAGGCGTCCGCGACGCCGGAGGACACCACCATGGGCGGCGCCCTCGGAGAGGCGCCCACGTCCACCGAGCCGACGTCGAGCCGGCAGGACACCCCGCGCTCCGCCTCCACGGCCCCGTCGCACACCGACCGCGCCTCGCGCCACCAGCAGTCCCGGGCCGCCGACCCCCGCACCACACCGACGGACACGCGGACGGACGCGGCCGCCACGCCCCGCCAACTCCCGCTGACGACCGCGCCCCGCAAGACGGTCACGGACACCGTCGGCGCGGCCACCGGCAGCGTCGGTTCCGGGTCGTCCGGCTCATCCGGCTCATCCGGTTCGACGGCCGCCGAGCCGGCGGCACCCCCGGCCGCCGCGTCCGGCTCGGACGCACAGCAGCCGGACTCTTCCTCTACTCCCCCGCCCGCCGCAACGACTCCGCCCGAGACGTCCCCCTCCGACCCGAAGCCGAAGGAGCTCTGCCTGCTGGTCATCTGCCTCGGCGGCTGAGCCGACGGCCGGTGGCCGCGCGCAGCCGCCCTTCGTATCGTCGTGCCCATGGCTGACGAGTGCTTCCTGCATCCGGGGCTCGCCGGGTCCTCGACATGGGTTGCGGAACAGGGGTGTTCGCGCTGCTGCTGGCCGATGACGGGCAACGTCGCTCAGGAGAGCACCGGCCCGGAGGACTGGCAGCGGACCCTGCGAGGGGTCCGGGCCGCACTGCGGCCCGGCGGGCGCCTGGTTCCGGTGGACGCATGTGTTCGCCGCGGACGGGCAGACGCTGACGTCGGACTCGACGCTGCGCTTTCGTGAGCGGCAGGAGATCGAGGCGGAACTCGCCGCGCAGGGTTATGTGGTGGAGGACATATGTGACGCACCGGACCGGCCGGGCCGGGAGTTCGTGTTCCTCGCTCGACGCCCGGAAACCGTCCGCTGACGCGGCCCCGCCGCCTCCGCGGCACGCGAAGACCGCCCGTACAATCCTCGCGACCAAATCGGGGGCGACATCAGCGGGGGAGTCCGCGTGGAAACGATCATCGTGCAGTTGCCCGGTACCGCCCAGTGGGGCGGGGACGAGACGGGCAGTCCCGAACTGATCCATCTGGGGCCGGGGGACATCGCGGACTTCGGACGCGGCGGGGCGGGGGTCCGCATCGTCCTGGCCGACCCCGGCATCTCCCGCCGGGCCGGGCAGCTGGAAGCCGCGGGGGACTACTGGCGGCTGTCCAACTTCAGCCGCAGCGTGTCGTACGTGGTGGAGAACCTGGAGGGGGCCGGCGAGTACCTCA
Source organism: Streptomyces sp. NPDC002130 (assembly GCF_040296465.1). NCBI lineage: Bacteria > Bacillati > Actinomycetota > Actinomycetes > Kitasatosporales > Streptomycetaceae > Streptomyces > Streptomyces sp. NPDC002130. The sequence continues at coordinate 3,923 of NZ_JBEOXI010000358.1, read as the reverse complement.
CCGTCGCGCCCGGGCGGCTCGGGGCGCCCGTGCCCTTCGAGTTCTCCCGCGTGGTGCTGCCCGCCCTGTCCGGCACCGCGACGTTCAAGGTGTTCGCACCCCAGCACGCCTACCTCGGCGAGCAGTCCGTGCCGGGCGGCGGCGAACAGACCGTCCACCCGTTCGCCCTGGACCCGACGTCGAAGTACTTCCTCGTCCTGGTGGCCCTGTGCGAACCCCGGCTGCGCGACCCCTCCGACTCGGCCCTGCCCGGCGTCGGGCAGATCGTGGAACGACTGCGGCCGCTGGAGTCCTGCCGGGACCTGACCCGCTCCGCGGTCAACTACCACATCGACTACCTCGCTTTCGCCAAACTGCGCCTGGACCTCGGCGAGGAGGCCACGGCCGCGGCCGACGGCGGCCGCACCGGCGCCAAGCGCACCCGGCTCGCCTCCGTCGCCCTGCGCTTCGGCCTGGTCCGCGAGGAGCACCTCGGCCTGCTGCCGCCCCGCGGCGCCGCCCGCCTCACCGACCCGCAGGAGGCAGACGCGTGACCACGCCGGAGGAACGGGACGACGAGCTGGAGGCGCCCCGCCCGGCCGGCCTCCCGGAGGGCTTCCGCATCGACGCCTGGGAGGTGGGCGCGGTCATCGGCTCCGGCGGCTGGGGAACGGTGTACGAGGCCCGTACGGTCGCCGACGGCACGCCTGTCGCGGTGAAGGTGCTCCCGACCGGCGCCCTCGGTCCCGGGCAGCGCGCGGCGCTCGGTGAACTCGTCGCGCGCGAGGTCCGGTTCAGCGCCGAGGCCGACCACCCCCACCTCGTCCGCACCCACGCCGTGTGTACCGTCGCGGCACCGGAACTGCCCGCCCTGGACGGCGCGATCGCTCTGGTCATGGACCGGGCCGCGGCCAGCCTGCAGGACGTACTGGACGCCGCGGAGACCGGCGGGCCGATCGCGGACGCCGAACGCGTCCTGCGCGGCGTGGCCGCGGGGCTCGCGCACATGCACGACGCAGGCTGGGTGCACGGCGACCTCAAACCCGCCAACGTCCTGCTGGGCCCGGGCGGTCAGGTGTGGCTGGCGGACTTCGGCCTGGCCGCCGAACTCGACGGCACTCACGCCCACTTGCCCCCGCTCGGCACGCTCGACCATCTGCCGCCCGAGTGGTGGTCGCAGCGCACCGGCACCCAGGGCGCCGTCGTCCGGCCCACCGCCGACATCTGGGCCTTCGGCGTCCTCGCCCACCAGGTCCTCACCGGCGGACTCCACCCCTTCCCGGGCGCGACGGCCCGCGCCCGCTCGCTCGCGGCCCAGTCCTACGCACGCGGCACCGCGCCCCTGCGGCTCGACGCCGGCCTCGGCGAGGAGATGCGCCGGCTCATCGCCGACTGCCTCGCTCCGGACCACACCGCCCGCCTCCCGCACACGGCCGCCGGCGTCGTCAACCGGATCGAGGCCATCACCGGCGGCCCCCACCGCCGCCGAAGACGCATGGCGCCGGCCGTCGCGGCGGGGCTCGTCGTCGTGACCGCCGCCGCGGTCGCCGGGGCGGCCCTGCTCGGGGGAGGCGGCGGCACCCAGGACGACGAGCGCGACCGCGACACCCCCACCGTCTCCGGCACGCCCAGCCCGCCGGCCGGTGAGATACCCGAGGATTCCGACGTACCCGAGGCGCTGCGCCCCGTCATCGCCCGCGCGGCCCACCGCTGCACCGACGAGGAGATCACACCCGCGCTGCTCGCCGCCCTGATCAAGGCCGAGAGCAACTTCGACCCGAAGGCCTCCCGCCCGCAGAGCGAGGAGTACGGCATCGCCATGTGGACGCCGTCGGTGTTCCGCGCCTGGGCGGTGGACGGGGACGGCGACGGCGACAAGGACCACATGTCGCCGCCGGACGCGATCTCCACCATGAGCCTGTACGTGTGCTGGCTCGACCAGCGCTTCAAGCAGGCCGGCCTGCCGAAGAAGGACCTTCCCGCGCTCGTCGCGGCCGGCTACCGCACCAGTGACCGCACGGTGATCGAGCAGCGCGGCGTACCGGAGCGGGTGAAACCGCACGTGGACAAGGTGATGCGCTACCTCGCCGAGTACGAGCGCTGAGCCGCGCGAGGCAGGGCCGTACGCACGCGAGCGGTGGGCGAGGCCGCAGCCCCGCCCACCGCTCGTCCCCCGTTCCCGGCACGGCCGCGGTCAGCCGCACTCCGGGACGTTCGGCAGCCGGTTGTCCGGCGAGCTGATGTAGATGTTGGAGATGTAGCCGTCGTACTGGGGCAGATAGGCCCACCACTCGTTGGTGTAGGGCGGCACATTGACCACCTCGCCCCGGATCTGGCAGCCCACCAGCACCTCGACCCCGGCGGGGAGCTGCGTCATCCGGTCACCGCCCGTGGCCGGTCCCCTGCGGACGTTCACGAACTCGCCCCAGGTGCCGAACCAGGTCCCGGCGGGCCGTACCCCGCCCGGCACGTTCAGCGAGCGGGTCAGCCGGCCGATGTCGGTGTACGCCTTGCCGTACGTCGTGCCGGCCTGGTGCAGCGTCAGCACGGCCACGATCGTGCGGTCGTCCGCGCCCACCGTGCCGGTGGTGTGCAGTGCGGGCCGGGTGAGGTCGACGGCCGCTGCGGCGCGGGGAGCGGGGGCGGCCGACTCCGCCTGTGTTCCCGAGGCCGTGGTCCCGGGGCCGCAGGTACCCTTCGCGTACTTCCCGGACCAGCCCTGCTTCACCGCCCACGGTTTGTCGAACGCCCCGGCGATGCCGAAGTGCTGGTCGAAGTGGTCGGTGGCGGAGCAGCGGGTGGAGCGGCGCAGGTTGTCCATGATGAAGTCCCGGACGGGCGCGGGAGCCTTCTCCAGGATGTACCGGTAGATCGCCACCGTGTCCCGGGCGGAGAGGGCGGTGTAGCCCCAGAAGCCCTCGTACCCGGGAGGTGGTGGCGCGGTGTCGCGCAGACCGAGCGCGGGCTTCGCGGTCATCCGGTCGATGATCGCCGAGCCGCCGTACGTCGACCAGTAGTGATCCGCGGCGTCGTCGTCGCTGCCGCGCAGCATCGGCTCCAGCCGGGCGCGGTCGGACGGGGGGATGGTGTAGTCGGGCCCGCGGTCCCACAGGAAGTCCAGCACCAGCAGGAGCTTGACGACCGAGGCGGACCGGAACTGCCTGCTCGCCTCGACCTGTTCGGTGAACGTGCCGGTGCGGCGGTCGAATACGGCCACGCCCGCGGTGACGCCGGGCGGGATCTGGGCGGCTGCCGACGTCCGGACGGCACCGGCGCCCTCCACCGCCCTGCCCGTATGGGGCTGTGCCGACGTACCGCTCGTGAGTGACGTGACCGTGACGACGGCCGCGAGCGCGGCCGCGCCGCGCAGGAGCATGCGCATGGTTGCCCTTCCTGGATCGCCCGGTGGTCCGACGGGGCTTCGGCCCGCGGAGCCACGATAGGAGCGGGGGCGGGGCGGGCGGTCCTGACGAATGTCAGGGCTCCGACGGAGCGCGGCGACCTGAGGCGCCGACCCTGATAAGTGTCAGGTGCCGGTGGTGCGGTGATGCCCCGTACGGTCACGACCAGCGAGCGACGGCCGGCCGGGGGCGGGTCGTCGCGCACGACCGTTTCACCCGCCGACACACGAAAGAGGGCTCATGAGCCGCCGATCACTCACGACACTGCTGGCCGCGGGGGGCGCCGCCGCGGTGATGGCGCTCCTTCCGGCCACCGCCCAGGCCCAGCCGTACTCGGGTGGCAACTACGGAATCTACGGGCAGGAGGGGCAGTACCCCACCACCACGTTCTGCTCGGGTACGTTCCGGCAGATCGGAGCCACCAAGTACGCCGAGGGAATGGCCCTGAAGTACTTCTACTCCGACAAGTGCGGCTCGTTCGCCCGGATCGAGAACTCCCGGCCCGGTTGCGCCGCCGTACTGCAGCGCTCCGACAGCAGCGCG
>NZ_JBEOXI010000357.1:0-6724 GCF_040296465.1 Streptomyces sp. NPDC002130 | reverse complement strand
TACAGTTCGCGGCCCATGCCGGCGCGCTGGGCGCCCTGTCCGGTGGGGATGCAAGGGGACGTACCGGTCGTTGTGGAGCTTGCCGACGGGGATGCGGAGCCAGTAGGCGGAACCGATCTGGACGACCGAATCGATTGTCAGGTCGAGGAGTTCGCCTTTGCGCATGCCGGTACGTGAGAGCATTTCGATGGCGAGGCGACCGAACTCGTCGGGCAGGTTGCGGGCTGCGGTCAAGAACTTGGCGGCGGCGCCGTCGTCGAGGAATCGCGGTAGCGGCTTGTCCTTGATCGGCCGGTCCGAGGAGTAGACCGGCGCTCGGGCAGGGATATCAGGATAGTCCCATGCGATGATGCGTGGATAGAACGCGCTCAGGTGCCCCATGCGCATGCCGATGGTGGTCTTGGACAGGTTCGTGTTCTTGCGATACCCCGGCCGTGCCGCCAACCAGGTCTTGTAGGCCTCGATGTGGGTGCGGTCGATGTCGGCGACGCAGACTACGTCGCTGGTGGTGGCCAGATGGCCGGCGAACTGGCGCAGTGTGGTCTCGATGCAGTCCACCGACGAGACCCGCAGGCTGATGCCGATCTGGTCGAGGTAACGGCGCATCGTAGCGACCATGACGGGCGCGCACTCCTCGGCGCGGTCCCAACCGATCTCGGGCACCGATCGTGCTGCCCAGCGTTTGCGCGGATGTGGCCGGGGTCCTTGGCCGCGATGGAACATGAGCGCATCGAGCCCAAAGAGTGGCGCGTTCAACGATTTCGGTGCACGCCCGACCTTGGCGACTACGGCGGAATGAAACTGGGCCCGGGCCGCGACATACTCCGCCGAGGTGAGCGCCTCGGTCGTGGCGCCGGCGATGACACAGATCTGCGCGAGTTTGGACCACATCTTCCCTGCCTCGCGCTCGCAGAATCCCAAACTTGTTGCCTGCGTGCGGAATGTGGAAGCAGCTACGGGTTCACGTTCGGCCAGATGGGCGCCCCATTTCGATGATGATTGCACAACAGAGATCGCATCGACGGCCACCGACTCGAAGACGGCCGCGAAGGCAACGAACGCGCGCACGATGTCGGAAGCTGCCATGCGCGCCGACACCGGTAGCGCGTTCCATGCGCCGAGATCACCGAACCTGTCCTCGAACCGCAGGACAGCCCGGAGTCGGGTTCGGTGGGCATGTGCATTGGTGACCGCGTGAACGTATGTGCGGGCCGCGGTTGACTCAGGTTTTCTCAAAGAGTCTGTCGGAACGCTCATTTCGCATCTCCAGGGATGTCACCGGCGATGCCGTCGAGAATGTCCATCGCCTTGGAATACTCGCCGATCAGCCAGTCGTTGGCCAGATGCAGATAGATGCGTGTGGACTCGATGGATGCGTGCCCGGCTTGAGCTTGAATCGCCTCCAACGCCATCCCCGATTCGCGGAGTCGGGTGAAGCAGGTGTGTCGAAGTTCGTGACATGTCGCATGAGGTAACCCGCCTCGAACTCGGGCGCCGGAGAGAATTTCATCGAGACCGGCCGCGGAAAGCGGGTTGCCGCGTCTGGGACGTTTGAGGACCACGAAGACATGATCGGTGGCACTGTCGATCGGGCGTTCGGCGTCGAGATAGCGGCCGAGGCTTTCGAAGAAGGTCGGTGCGACCGGGACGATGCGTTGGTGGCCGCCTTTGCCGGCGGCGACGAACACTCGTCGCTCACCGGGTCGGACATCGGGCATCCGTAAGCCCAGCACCTCGCATCGGCGTAGTCCGCCGAACAGCATCAACAGGACCATCGCCCGGTCTCGTTCGCAGCGTAGCGCGGCCAATAGTGCGTTGACCTCGTCGGGGCTCAGTACCCGTGGGAGGCGCCGCGGCGCTCTGATCAGTGGGGTCCCGCGAACGTGAGAGCGTCCTGACCGGGTCGAGAGGCCTCGCGGCACGGGATTCTTCTCGACCAGCCCACGCTCATGGAGGTAGGAGAACAGGCCGGAGATCGACGCCAGTCGACGTTTGATGGTCGAGGTGGCCAGTCCCGATTCGCCGTCGCTGAGGCGGACCACATTCTCTTTGCGTGGAAGTCGTTGCGCTTGAATGAAAGCCAGTACATCGCTGGTGCTCACCTGCGTCGGTTCCTTGCCGATGATGGTGAAGAAGACTTTCAGGTCGAACGTCTGTGCCAGGAGGGTGTTGGTTCGTGCTCTCGCAGCGACGAAGCGTAGGTATTCATCGAGAAGTGGTTCGCCGAGTCGTGGAATTTCGCCAGGCGGCCGGACCAGCGCTGGGACGAAAGCATTCATTGTGGGGCCTCCTCGATCGAGCCGACAACCGACATGATCAGCCTGACACTGGATGCGTCAGATCACCCACATATCATGATTTTCTTCGCAGCGGAGCTCGACCGCAACAACAAGTGATCATCGACTACATCAACCGATACAAAAGCGAGTACGGCGTCGAGCCGATGTGCAGGGTGCTCAGCGAGCACGGCTGCTCTATTGCGCCGTCCACCTACTACGAAGCCCGCAACCGTCCTGCATCTCGACGGTCTGTGCGCGACGAAGAGCTCAAAGCCGAGGTCAGCCGTGTACATGCCGAGAATTATTCGGTCTACGGAGCCCGGAAGGTGTGGCTGGAAATGCGTCGAGAAGGCATCGACGTGGCCCGGTGCACGGTCGAACGGTTGATGGGTGCCCTCGGGCTCGAAGGTGCACATCGAGGCAAGGCGAAACGGACCACTATCGCAGATCCACAAGGCCGTCGAGCGGACGATCTGGTACAGCGAAAGTTCAACCCGGTTGCGCCAAATGTGTTGTGAGTAGCCGACTTTACTTATGTTTCGACGTGGTCGGGTTGGGTGTACGTCGCGTTCGTCATCGATGCATATTCACGCCGAATCCTCGGATGGCACACCGCGACGACAATGACGACACCGCTGGTGCTCGATGCCATCGAGCACGCAATCTGGACCCGACGCCGAGAAGGAATTACCGACCTGTCCGGGCTCATCCACCACAACGACCGCGGATCGCAAGGCGCATTCAACTGGTCGAAGCAACACGTTGCTGTTGAATTGATCGTAGGTGTTCGTCCCAAGCTTCAGCGGGGGTTCGCCATTGGAGTCGTTTCCGTGGTCGCGTGTTGAGAGCGTGTGCGACTGCCGCGAGATCGTCTGGGCTCCATCGCGAGAGATCAGTTCCCTTCGGAAAGTATTGGCGCAGTAGTCCATTCGCATTCTCGTTGGTACCTCGTTGCCACGGGCTGTGCGGATCGGCGAAGTACACCTTCAGCCCGGTGTCGATGGTGAACTGGGCGTGTGCGGACATTTCCTTTCCTCGGTCCCAGGTCAGCGAGCGTTTGAGTTCGGTGGGCATCGACGCCAGTGCCTGTGCCAACGCTCTGTTCATCGACACCGCTCCGTATCCCGACAGTGCCGGCCCGTTCTTGGTGATCGGTTGCTGTCGCCACCCTTGTTCCCGAGGCAGGTGCACGAGGGTGGTGTATCCGGTTGTGCGCTCGACGATGGTGCCGATCGCGGACCTGTCCGTGCCGATGATGAGATCACCTTCGTGGTGCCCGGGGATCGCACGGTCGTCGGCTTCTTCGGGACGCTCGCTGATGAGTACGTCCGGTGTCACATGGGCCCAGGCAACGCGTTTCGCTCTCGCGCGTGGCATCCGAAGAGCGCGGCCGGTGCGCAGGCACAAGATGAGTTCGCGGCGCAGCGCACTGCGACCCTCGATGAACAGGGACTGGTAGATGGCTTCGTGGCTGATCCGCATGGACTCATCATCCGGGAAATCGATCGGTAGCCGGTGCGAAATCTGCTCAGGGCTCCACGCTTTCACCCATCGGCGGTCCTGCCGATGCGGCTTGTTCAAGCCCTTCCATTGCCGTTCGAGCGGTCCGGCGACAGCATCGCCGCCCGGCTTGGTGATCTGGCCTGAGAGTCGGTCCTCGACGTAGTGCCGTAACCGATCGTTTGCCGCGAGCTTGGCGGTCTTCGGGCGACGAGCAAACAACTCGGCTTTCCAGTGCGCCACGCTGGCGCGGTACTCGAGCGTGCCGCCACGCGTGGCAGCGTTACGCCGCAACTCCCGCGAGATCGTCGACGGGCTCCTCCCGATGGCACCCGCTATCGAGCGCACCCCATGGCCTGTGGCGTGCAGGATCGCGATTTCCTCACGCTCTGCCAAAGAGAGGTACCTGCCTGCCGGCGCGGGCCACGAGTACGGCGTCATCCCGCCAGCGTGCCGGAACCACCGCTGGCCCGCAGGCTGTCCCACGCCGACAGCGTCAGCTGCCTCACGAGGAAGCTTGCCTGTGGCGATCTGGTCCCAAAACTGCCGTTCCTTCGACCGAGGATGGCCCGGTGCTCCCGGTGACCTCATCGGAGCCCTGCCCGTTACTTCCCGCACCCAATCCGATGGACGACCCACAACACCCTCCTGACCTCGAATGTTGCGTCCACCGATTGAGCCCAATCAATACACGTCAATTACGTTCACCGACAGACTCATTGAGGCTGGTATCGATACCTCGATCGGGGCCACCGGGTCGAGCTACGACAACGCTCTCGCCGAAACGATCAACGGTCTCTACAAAACCGAGTTGATCAAACCCCGCGGGCCATGGCGAACAGTCGAACATGTGGAAATCGCCACCTTGGAATGGGTGGACTGGTTCAACCACCGACGCCTCTACGAGCACTGCAGCGATGTTCCACCGGCCGAACTCGAGGCGTTCCACTACGGTGAACACAGAACTACGCGAATCGCGGAGTTCTCAAATCAGTAAGTCTCCCGACTCGCCGGAGCGATTCAGTCTTACCCCCGGCAGTACTCGATCGGGATAGCAACCAAGCACTCGAAATATTCGTCAGGCGCGCGAACCGGAACATGTTGCCGGAGAGGCAGACTCACCGTCGACGAATGCAATGCCATCGACGACGGTGCCAGTAGCTGCCGTAACCGCCGCGCCGTGCCTGCGGTGCGAGCGCCGAGGACCTCGATCATACGGGACTGAGTTTGAGAACTGCTACTTCGACTTCGTGTAACTGCCCTCAATATCTTCGAGGGCATCAACAAGGCGGTGAGGTAGATGGAACTCCATATGCCCTGTGCGGAGGTAGGATTCGGATGACAGCACTCCCTGCATGATTTCGTTACCAGGTCGCAATTCATGTGCTCGTTGCAGTTCCGTGACAGCTGTCTTTATTACCTGAATTTCGGATCCGTCACTCATCAGTAAAGTGATTCCGATCCACGAGGGGTTGATGCCGGTGAGCTTGAGTAGGGATACGGGAGTTCCGTTGACTTCGATGTACCTATAGTCCCCGGCTGCAAGCAAAGCTAACCTCACTGCATTGGCACTTTGCGTGTAAGTGTGGGAATCAGAGTCAGTTTGATTGATCTCGAACTGTTTCCGTGCCTCGACGAGTTGGATGGTCTTTGTATCGAGGTCTGCGATGTCGCCTGGGTTGAAATATCGGTCGAGGCAGCGAATGCGCTGGTTGAGATGAATCCGGGTGCGCTTGGTCGCCACAGGGGTAACTCCGTTCGTGTAGTCGTCAATTCCATTGTATTGCAATAATTCGGGAGCAGCGCGCCGTAGCAACGTCAACGTGACGCCCCGAGGACACGGAGTTGGAGCATTGTTAGAGCTTGTGGTCGACGGACGGATCGGCAAGCGGAAGGTCGCGGTTCCGCCAATGAACGTCGCGCCAGATCAGTCAGGGTGGGAGATACGCCGCTCAGCCGCGGTGAACCCTGCCCGCAGATTGCTCAGCCACGTTCGAATGTATAGGGCCTCGTTGGAGATTTCCGGTGTTTACGGCGCTGCCATAAAAGTTGTCTGATTCTTGCTTGTCGAAAGCTCGGAAACCGTTGCAAGCTCGACAACTGCTGCCAAGCGACTGAGCTCCAACTGTGTTGCGGTTTCTCGCCATGATTAGGAAATGTCGTGGTCATCGACCCATTCGAGTTGTTCGAAGTCACCAGTTTCGAGTTGAGCATAAGCACCCAGCCGAATTCTCGCGGTCTGCGTTCGAGTCACTATTGCAACTCAATTCTTCGCGCGAGCCGCTTAGGGCTGTTTTTCTACTTCTCGGCGCTGGCATTGGTGGTCGTAGAGGTCGGCGTACACCGACCCGAGTTCGGCGCTTCGGGGAAGTCCTCGCTTGGCTCTTCCGCAGTTCCTTCGAGTCGGGCGGTGGCCGTTTCGACTTGCCAGGCTCGCGTGTCAAGCACAGCGGACACTTCGTTGACCAGGCGTTCGACACCGCTCACGATGGCGCCGGTGAAATACCCGAACGCTCCCTCCCATCCTTGTTTCGCTTCGTCCCGCGCTGATGTACAAGTACTTTTGCGCAGTCATAGAGAAACCGGAATACTGCGGGCTCCATATCGAACCCTTACGTGGTTTGACCTCCTCGTAGTAGCTGGCGATCTCGAACGGGCGGCCCCAGTTTCGTGCCGTATTGCGCATTGCGGGTCCGACTTCCGCTTGTCCGGCATGTGATGATCTCTGCGAGTACATCGCCAGCGTGAGAGGGATTGCGATCAACGATCATCGTCCAGCATCTGCCGATGTCGCATTGACGGTCGCGTCGGCCACGGTTCTCGGTGTCACTGTCGGCGTTCTGCTTGCCGAGATGGTTGTCGGTGTCGTGGTCGGAGGCGGGTACCGCAGCACCGCTCGGCGTACTCCTGATGGGCGGTCATACGGCTTCCCCCTCTTGCTCGTC
>NZ_JBEOXI010000356.1:0-6790 GCF_040296465.1 Streptomyces sp. NPDC002130 | reverse complement strand
GGGGCGTCCCGGTCCCCGCCGACACCTGGCCGGACCTCGCCGCGGAGGGCAAGGTCTTCTACGTCTGGTTCGACGCCCCGATCGAGTACATCGGCGCGACGAAGGAGTGGGCGGACCAGGACCCGGAGAACCGCGACTGGCGCTCCTGGTGGTGGGAGTCGGACGCGAACGTCCACTACACGCAGTTCATGGGCAAGGACAACGTCCCCTTCCACAGCGTGATGTTCCCGGCGACCCTGCTGGGCACCCGCGCCCCGTGGAAGAAGGTCGACGTCATCAAGGCCTTCAACTGGCTGAACTACTACGGCGGCAAGTTCTCCACGTCCCAGCGCCGGGGCGTCTTCACGCACGACGCCCTCGACATCCTGCCGGCCGACTACTGGCGCTACTTCATGATGGCGAACGCCCCGGAGTCGGACGACTCGTCCTTCACCTGGGAACACTTCACCGCCACGGTGAACAAGGACCTGGCCGACACCCTCGGCAACTTCGTCAACCGCGTCCTGTCGTTCTCCAAGAAGCGCTTCGGCGAGGAGGTCCCGGCGGGCGCCGAGCCCGGCGAGGCGGAGACGAAGCTGGGCGACGAGATCGCCCGCCTGCTCGCGGAGTACGAGGCCCAGATGGAGGCCATCCAGTTCCGCAAGGCGGCGGCCGCGCTGCGTGCCCTGTGGTCGGCGGGCAACTCCTACCTGGAGGAAAAGGCCCCCTGGCTGGAGATCAAGACCAACCCGGAGGGCGCGGCCCTCACCCTCCGTACGGCGATGAACCTCATCCACCTCTACGCGGTGGTCTCCGAGCCGTTCATCCCGACGTCGGCGAAGAAGATGCGCGAGGCGTTCTCCCTGGAGAACGACACGGCGGCGTGGGTCACCGCGGACGAGGCCCGCTCCCTCACCACCGTCCCGGCCGGCACCCCCTTCACCATCCCGCCGGTGCTGTTCGCCAAGCTCACGGACGAGGACCTGGAGTCGTACAAGGAGCGCTTCGGCGGCGAGTCGGCGTAACTCCCGCCCCGCGTCCGCCCCTAGGGGGATCTCCTCCTGGGGGCGGACGCGTCTCCCGACAGGCTCGTCCCCACGCTCGTCGCCCTGCGAAGCCTCGGTTCGTAGGATGAGCAAGGCACCCGGCCAACCAGACGGTCCGGGCACCCACCTGGGGGGACACCAATGGCACTGTTCGGCAACGCGCACACCGTGAACCCGCAGTCGGCCCAGCAGGACTACGCCCGCCTCCTCGGCCACGGCGAGCAGGTGCACGCCGCGTTCCTGCTGATCCGCGACACCATCCTCTTCACCGACCGCCGCCTGATCCTGATCGACAAACAGGGCATCACCGGCAAGAAGGTCGAGTACCACTCGGTCCCCTACCGCAGCATCACCCACTTCTCGGTGGAAACGGCCAGCACGTTCGACCTGGACGCCGAGCTGAAGATCTGGATCTCCGGCACCCCGACCCCCATCGAGAAGACCTTCACGAAGGGCGTCGACATCTACGAGGTCCAGGCGATCCTGACGCAGTTCGTGGCGAGGTAGCCGGGGAACGTTTCTCCCAGGCTCGAAAGGGTGAACACCTTCCATCCGCCGGAATACGGCCCTCTGCCCACTTACATGGCCCACATGGTCACATCAGCCCATGAAGGCATGCATCGGATCTTCCAGGAGCGGCCTGAGATCCTTTCCCCGGTCTTCGGGGTGCTGGGCATCGCGTTCCCCGAGAAGGCGGCCGTCTACGCGATCGGCACCGACGTGACGGAAGCCAGGCCCCTGGCGCGCCACATCGACACCGTGCTGCGCATCGGCCCGTCCGACGGGGAGGACTTTCTGCTCGCACCAAGTGGGCGACCGGCCCCTTCTCCAGTGGAACGCGTGGTTGGATCGTCCAGATGACGTACCCCTTGGTCGTCGGACCGGACAACCTCCCGGTGATCACCAGCTCACGCCAACACCCCCCACATCGACGCCATACTTCCTCGACTCGGCGTTGGGGGACACCCCCGCCGGAGACAAATGGAGGGATATCGTGACGTTCGTCAACTACTTCCCCGGCCGGGGCACGGTGATGGAGAAGGCCTACCTCGAGGGCGAGGCCAAGGGCGAGGCCAGAGGCGAAGCCAAGGCCATTCTCCGCTTCCTCGAAGCACGAGGCGTCTCGGTCCCCCAGGAGGCCCGGGACCGCATCGCCGGTTGTACCGACCTCGACCTCCTGAACCGCTGGCTGGACCGGACGCCCCACGTGCAGAGCGTCGACGAACTCTTCGTCGAGGACGCGGCGCCCGCCGCGGACCGGGCCGAGACCTGACCCCGGGGCGATCGTGATCGACGATCCGGACGCCGCACCGGAACTTCACGAGTTGCTCCGGTTCACACTGACATGCATGGGCTTGGGCATTCCGCCGGAGCGAGTAATGGGCGATTTCCGTTCCGGGCTGGAGGAACTGAGACAGCAAGGCTCCCTCTCTCTCCAGGACATGGCCCGCATCCGGGCCCGGGTGGACAAGCGGCCCGATGACGAACACGAGGACGAGGAATGGGTTCGGGGGTACACCGCCGGATACAACGCGGCGTTGGCCGGCGCGGTCCAACGGCTCTTGGAGACTCGTGACATCACGGTCCCCAAGGAGGTCTTCCGCCACGGTGGACACACCGGAGGATCTGTTCGTCGAGAAGTAGAAGCCCCAGAGGTCCGGAGCCCACCCGGTCAGTGCCTTGAAGCGTGGGCCACGAAGTCCGCCCAGGCGCCGGGCGTGATCGCCAGACGGGGGCCTTCGACGTTCTTGGAGTCGCGAACGTGCACGGTGCCGGGGGTGACGGCGACCTCGACGCAGGAGTCGCCTTCGCTGCTGCTGCTGTAGCTGCTCTTGAACCAAGCCGGTCCGGAGGCTCCCTCAGCCGAGATGTTCCGGATCATGTCTCCCCCAGCAGTTGCTCGATGAAGGTGGTGGACTGCCGCGGCGAGAGGGCCTGAGCCCGGATGATGCCATACCGCAGTTCGAGGATACGGAGCTGTCGTGGCTCAGTAACCGGTCGGCCGTCCAGTCGCTGCCCACCGGCGCGGGCATCGACATCAAGTCCCTCGCTGCCCGCTTCCCCGAGGGCCCCACCCGGATCGCCGCCGCCCTGCGCGAGCTGGAGACCCACGGCTACCTGAGCCGCACCCGCGAACGCACACCGGCCGGCCGCATCGTCACCCGCACCGTCTCCTGCAATCAGCCCCGAGGCCACCGCGACCGCGACACACCCGAAGCGGCACCCCCCAAGCCCCCGCCCCGCCGATCGGCAACCGCCCCGCAGCAGAAGCCCGCACGCCCCCGCGCCCTGCCCGCCGTACCGAAGCCCGCATACATCTCCCCCACCCTCCTCCAGGCAGCCACCGATGTCCTGGCGGGCCTGCGCCGCACGGACCCCCGCCTGCTCCTCTCCGCCACTGACACCGAACACCTCGCCCCCGGTGTCGTCGCCTGGCTGGAACGGGACCTCACCCCCACCGCCGTACGACACGCCCTGACCAGCGACCTGCCACCAGAGCCCCTGCGCCGCCCGGCCGCCTTCCTGGCCCACCGCCTCACGTCCCAGCTGCCACCGCTGCCGGCGTACCACCGGCCCGAGCCGCCACCGGCCACCCGGCATCCCTTCCAGAACTGCCACGGCTGCGACCGGGCCTTCCGCGGCCCGGCCCCCGGCCACTGCCGCGACTGCCGAACCGATCTCCCCGAGGGCCGCCTAGCATGAACGTGACGATCCTTGCCCCTGGGCACAGACGACGAGGAGCGAGCGCCATGACCATCGCCCCGGAGAACGCCCGGCAGGGCGCCTCCCACCTGTACCGGGTCATGCGGGATTTCGTTCAGTCGGCGGACGACAACCTCCCCGGCAAGTTCGAGATCACCAAGGAAGGGATCGTCCTCGACATGATGTCGCCCATGAGGCCGCACGAACTCACCGTGCTGCGCGTCCGGAAGCGCCTGGAAAAGGTGATGCCGGACGAGATCGTGGCCCACACGGGTGAGCCCGACGTGGAGGACGAGCCCGAGGGCATCATGCGGCGGCCCGACGTGATGGTGATCGCCGAGGCGGACATGGAAGGGGAGGGTTCCTTCGATCCCCGGTCGCTCGTCGCCGCCGTGGAGGTCATCTCCCGCTCGAACCCGGACAACGACTGGGTCACCAAGATGCGCGACTACCCCCTCATGGGCGTCCCCGTCTACGCGATCTTCGACCCCCGCAACGGCACCGGTACGGTCCTCACCGACATCCACGCCACCCCCGACGGCCCCCGCTATGCCACCCGCAAGGACTTCGTCTACGGGGAGGACGTCACCATCGCCGACTGGACGATCTCCACCGAAGGCCTGCCGCGTTACGAAGACGGCACCGGCGGGCAGCGCTGAGCCTCTCCGACTGCTACGGCGTCAGCAACGCCGCAAGACGGGTGGCGGTCCGCTCGCCCGCACGCTGCCTGATCAAGCCCTCCTTGGCGGCAGCACGGAGCCGGATCTGCGAGTCGGAAGCCCCGCCCTTGGTCACCCGGGCAGTGACGACAACCGGGTTCATGCCGCCCGCGCCACCGCCTGCGACGACACGGATCGTCCGCTGATCCGCACCGGGTTCCGGCACTGAGCCGACCGCTCGCCCTGCTCGTTGGAGCACGGAGGCGACGCGCTCGACGGCGTCGTCGAACGGCAGGGCGACGACCAGGTCGATCTCGTGCACGTTCTTCCTCATCAGCTTGACCACGAGGCGGGTCAAGCCACTCCAGGCCCCGACAGCGGCAGCCAGAGCCGCAAGCTCATCGGCCAGAATCTGGTCCTCGTGGTCGTCCACACGCCCCCCGTTCCCTTGGACGACCACGCTTACCACGAGCCGTCGCACCTACCGCACAGCCGCCTCCCCCGAAACCCCCGCACGCCCACGGGCCCGTGCCTGCTCGCCCCGCTTCGTGTGCCGCACGAACGCCACCCCCACCACCGCCAGGACCGACGCCGCCGAGAGCGTGTACAGCCCCCCGTTCGTACTCCCCGTCGTGTCCTTCAGGTAGCCGAACAAGGTCGGCGACACGAACCCGCCGAGATTTCCCAGGGAGTTGACGAAGGGCGACAGGCCGCCGATCTCCTCCACCAGACTCGGCAGCCAGAACGTGATCGCGTAGCCGGTGAGCGCCATCGCGAAGAAGACGGTCGTCAGAACGGCCACCTGCGGATGGAAGATCAGCTTCCAGCGCGACACCGACGGTGCGCGGTCACGCGCCTCCCTGTCTCGCGCCACCGCCTCGCTCAGCGCCTCCTTCTCCTCCGGCGTCAGCCACTTCGCGTCCTGGATGCGGGAGACCAGGAAGAACCCGGCGATGAAGCCGACCAGGATCGAGAAGGCGCCCTCCAGGGCGAACATCCAGCGCCGGCCGGCGATGCCGCCCGCGCCGTGCAGCTCCAGCAGGGCACCGGTGATCGGGCCGGTCACGATGTACGCCGTCGCCGAGCTGCCCAGGAAGATCGCACTGGCCCGGCCCCGGCTGGAGTCCGGCAGCCACTGGGTGAAGTAGAGCAGCACACCGGGGAAGAAGCCGGCCTCCGCGACACCGAGCAGGAAGCGCAGCCCGTAGAACCATCCACACGTTGTGGATGAAGCACATCGCCACGATCACCAGACCCCAGGTGATCATGATGCGGGTCAGCCAGACCCGGGCGCCGAACCGCTCCAGCCACCTCACATGTCCGCGTCAGCTCGCGCCCGTGCCGTCCTGCGTCGCCTCGGGATCGACGCCCATGGTGAGCGTCGCGACGACGCCCTTCGCGATGGCACCCTTCTTGTACTTCAGCCTCAGCAGGCCGCCCTCGGTGCCGTTGCCCGGGTAGATGGTGTCCTCGTCGAGGGTGGTGCGGGTCGTGGTGTTGGTGGAGTACGGCTCGACCTCGGCCGTGGCCAGCACGGACGCCTCGTCGAAGAAGAGCTGCCCGGTGTGGCAGGTCGTGCCGCCCTCGTAACCCGCGTCGGTCCAGGTGCCGTTCACGTGCACCTTGGTGTGGATGTGGACGCAGCGGCCCTGGTACCAGCCGGGGAAGACCGTACGGAAGGCGACCTCGCCCTTCTTGTCCGTACGCCACGTGCCGCGCAGGTACCGCTCGTCGTCGGTGGGCTCCTCGTGTCCCCCGCCGCCTCCCGGAGGAGAGCCGGTCGGCGCGCCCGTGGGGGAACCGGTCGGCGCCCCGGAGGGGGGCGTACCACCCCCGCCACCACCGCTGCCCATCGCCTCGTAACCCGAGTACACGCCCAGCGCGTTGCAGTGCCAGATGTCGACGGCGGCGTTGGCGATGGGCTTGCAGGTGTCGGCGTCGATCACCTTCAGGCGCAGGGTGAGCGGGATGCCGTCCTGGTCCTCGGTGACGTCCCGGCGGAGCTTGTCCGCGTCGATGTAGTAGGGGCCTTCGGTCGTCTCGGAGGTCAGCTTGTAACAGGTTTCGCCGGAGGTTCCGGCCGTTTTCCCCTTCGCCGCCGTCGTCTCCTCGCCGGCGAACGCGCCCGCCGCGAACGTACCGCCGACGCCCGCCGCCACCACCGCGCCGGTGGCCGCGGCGACGACCTTACGGCGTGTCAGATCCCGTTTGCGCTTCGGCCCTTGGGCCTTCTCGTGTCCCGTCATGGGAGGGAAGCTAGGGAGCGCGCCTGTCAGGAGCCTGGGTGAGAGCTGGGTAAGACCCCTGGACACGAAACCACCGTCCGGCAGGACTTCTCCACGGTGGGCCAGCGAAGCATCGCCCTGCTGCTGGACCTCATCGAGGGGCGGCCCCCGTCCGGCA
>NZ_JBEOXI010000355.1:408-6808 GCF_040296465.1 Streptomyces sp. NPDC002130 | reverse complement strand
ACCGAAGCCGCGGCGAGCGCGACGGCGGTGGCGAGGTATCTGCGTGCCATGTGGGGTTTCCTTCTTCGTTGAACACCGGAGCCGACGAGGACCGTCTCGGTCTCCTTCTCCTCCTCCAGCACCTCGTCCAGGGTCAGCACGCCGAGCCGCCGGCGCTCGCGCACACCGAGCACGTAGGACAGGACGAAGACGAAGGCCAGGCCCACCAGGAGCGCCGGGATCATCGGGACGAAGATGTCGCTGGCGTCGAGCTTCAGCGCGGTGGCGGCGCGTGCGGTCGGGCCGCCCCACGGGAGGGTGTTCATCACGCCGTTGGCCATGGCGGCGACACCGGTCATCACGACCAGGCTCATCTTCAGGCGCTTGTACAGCGGGTACATCGCCGAGACGGTGATCATGAAGGTGGTCGAGCCGTCGCCGTCCAGCGACACGATCGCGGCGAGCAGGGCGGTGCCGACGACGATCCGCATCGGGTCGGCTTTGCAGAATTTGAGAATGCCGCGGACGATCGGGTCGAAGAGACCGACGTCGATCATCACGCCGAAGTAGACGATCGCGAACATGAGCATCGCCGCGGTGGGGGCGAGGTCGGTCACGCCGTCGAGGACGTAGTCGCCGAGCTTGGCGCCCTTGCCGACGAACACGCAGAACAGCGCGGGAATCAGCACGAGCGCCGCGATCGGCGACATCTTCTTCATCATGATCAGGACCAGGAAGGTCGCGATCATGGCGAAGCCGAGGATGGTCAGCATGAGTTGATACCTAACGTTCGCCCTTGAACATCCCACCAGGGCCGGCGGTGTCCGAGACGTTAGGTGCGTTCAAGCAGCGTTAACAAGACGTTGACGTGCGAGCAATAAGCGCAAAACTGCTGGTCACAGCTTTGCTCAGGTCAGAGCGGTGAGCTTTTCGGTCACGGAGGCACATTCGGCGGGGCTCACGGGGGCCACCTCGACGGGCACGCCGTTGAGGACCGCGTTGCCCGACAGCGGGTCGAGCAGGCGGCCGTCGAGGAGCTGGTTGACGTTGACGCCGGGGTTTTTGGAGGCGTGGCCGAGGCGGGTGCCGGGGCGGTCGTGACCCCAGCCGTGCGGCAGACTCACCACGCCCCGGCGGACCGCGTCCGTGACCTCGGCGGGTGCGACGACCTCTCCCCCGGCGCCCTTCACGCGCACGGCGGCCCCGTCCTCGACGCCCAGCCGCTCGGCGTCCTCGGGGTGGATCTGCAGGGTGCAGCGGTTGGAGCCGCCGGTGAGGGCGGGCACGTTGTGCATCCAGCTGTTGTTCGAGCGCAGATGGCGCCGTCCGACCAGGACGAGCCCTTCGGGGCGTTCGGCCAGGGCGGCGCGCAGCCGGGGCAGGTCACCCGCGATCGGGCCGGGGAGCAGCTCCACCCGGCCGCTGCGGGTCTTCAGGGGCTGCGGCAGACGGGGCCGCAGCGGGCCGAGGTCGATGCCGTGCGGGTGCGCGAGCAGCTTCTCCAGGCTGAGTCCGTCCGGCCGTGCGCCGAAGCCGTCGCCGTAGGGGCCGAGGCGCAGCATCATGTCGAGCCGCCGCTCGGGGCCTGTGTCGCCGGTGAGCCGGCCGGCGAGCTCGCGCGGGTCGCTGTCGTATACGGGCGAGTGCGGGTCCTTCACCGCCTTGCCGAGGGTCTGGTCGATGACCATCTGGTCGACCGCGCCGGGGTCGGCCCCGTGCATGCCCGTGGCGGCCAGGACCAGCCGGGCCAGGATCTCCGTCTCGGCCATGCGGCCCGGCTCCAGCGGGACGGCCGGGCGGGTGTAGCGGACCTGGTTGCGTACGGCGAGGGTGTTGAAGGCGAAGTCGTGGTGGGGGCTCTGGGAGGGCGGGGGCGGGGGCAGGACCACGTCGGCGTGGCGCGAGGTCTCGTTGAGGTAGGGGTCGACGCTGACCATGAAGTCGAGCGAGTCGAGCGCCTTGTCGAGCCGGTCGCCGTCGGGCGCGGACAGCACGGGGTTGGCGGCCACGGCGATCAGCGCGCGCACCGGCTCGCCCTCCTCGGTGGCGGTGTCGATCTCCTCCGCGAGGGCCGACAGGGGCAGCTCGCCCTTGGCTTCGGGGTGCCCGCTCACCCGGGAGTGCCAGCGCCCGAGGGCGAAGCCGCGGCCCGGCCCGGCGGGGCGCGGGGTCTTGTCGGTGGCGGCCTGCGGGAAGAGCGCGCCGCCGGGCCGGTCGAGGTTGCCGGTGAGGATGTTCAGGACGTCGACGAGCCAGCTGGCGAGGGTGCCGTGCGGGACGGTGCAGCTGCCGATGCGGCCGTAGACGGCGGCGGTCGGGGCGGCGGCCAGGTCACGGGCGAGGGTGCGGATGACGTCGGCCTCGACGTCACAGGCCTCGGCGACGGCTTCGGGGGTGAACTCCGCCAGTTCCGCGGCGAGTTCCTCGACGCCTTGCACGTGCGGCGTCGGGTCGACGAGGCCCTCGTCGAAGAGCACCCGTGCCATCGCCGCCAGCAGCAGCGCGTCGGTGCCGGGCCGGACGGCGATGTGCCGGTCGGCGAGCTTGGCGGTGCGGGTACGCCGCGGGTCGATCACGACGAGGGTGCCGCCCCGGGCCTTGAGCGCCTTGAGTTTGCCCGGGAAGTCGGCGGCGGTGCACAGGCTGCCGTTGGACTCCAGCGGGTTGGCGCCGATCAGGAGCAGATGGTCGGTGTGGTCGAGGTCGGGCACCGGGATGGCGTTCGCGTCGCCGAAGAGGAGGCCGCTGGAGACGTGCTTGGGCATCTGGTCGACCGTGGAGGCGGTGAAGACGCTGCGGGTGCCGAGGCCGGCGAGCAGGACAGGCGGGTAGAGGGCGCCGGCCATGGTGTGCACGTTGGGGTTGCCGAGCACGACCCCGACGGAGTTCGGGCCGTGGCGCTCGACGACGGGCCGGACACCGGCCGCGACCGCGTCGAAGGCCTCTTCCCAGGTGGCCTCGGACAGCTCCCCGTCCCGGCGCACGAGCGGCGTGCGCAGCCGGTCGGGGTCGGAGTCGACCGCCCCGAAGGAGGCGCCCTTGGGACAGATGAACCCCCGGCTGAAGACGTCGTCGCGGTCACCGCGGGCGTGGGTGACGCGCGTGCCCTCGATGGTGAGGGTCAGGCCGCAGGTGGCCTCGCACAGGGGGCAGATACGCAGGGCGGTGCGGGACACGGGTCCTCCCGGGGCGGCGGCTACGGTGACGCACTGACGCGCCCGAGCATACCGACCGGTATGAACGGCGGGGAGGTCCCTGGCGGGATCGGCGTCAGTCGAGCACCCGGGCGAGATAGGCCCGCAGCATCTCCCGCGCCTCGTCGATGATGCGCTGATCCCCCTCCGGTGCGACCCGGAACGCCAGGTGCACGAGGGTGTCCGCGGTCTCGACCGCTACGAGGAAGACGCGGCGCAGGTCGTCGTCGGGTTCGCGGTCGAGATAGCCGGAGAGGAGTTCGGTGAGGCGGTCGGCGACGCGGTGGTTGGGTTCCGCCTGGCGGGCGCCCACCGGGATCTGGTTGCCGAAGTCGACGAGGGAGAAGCCCGGCGCGGTGCGCTTCATGTCCAGGTACTCGTCGAGGACGGCGTCCATGGCCGTGCGCCAGCCCCCGTCCCCGCCGGCGTCCCGCAGGCGGTGCGTGACGCGCTCGGAGTACCGCTCGAGGTTGCGCTGGGCCAGGGCGTCGACCATCTGACGCTTGTTGCCGAAGAAGCGGTAGACCGAGCCGATCGGGACCGAGGCCCGATGGGCGACGGCACGGGTGCTCAGGGCGTCGTAGCCGACCTCGTCGAGGAGGTCGGCGCAGGCGTCGAGGATCCTGGCCAGGCGTTCGGCACTGCGCCGCTGCACGGGCGCGCGTCGGAGCGATGTCGCGTGGGGCACGGGCTTCATGATGCCCCTCTGCCGCGGTCCGGTGAACCTCGGCCCCCGGCTGCCCCTCGGCCGCGATCCGGTGAACCTCGACCGGCGGTGTCCGCGCCCTGGGTCCTGGCCGTGCGCCGGGAGGCGGCGTCCGGCGCCGTCCCCGGGCCCGGCTCCGACGCGGTGATGTCGGCCGTGCTCTCCACGGGCTTGCCGTCCACCGCCCACACGGTGCCGTCGTCGGCGTGGAGCCGGGCCGTGACGTGGTGCGTGCCGCGCGGCACGAGGCGGGCGTCCAGCCGGTAGGTGGAGGTGCGGAGCCGGGTCACGGGGCGGCCGTCGACGAAGAGGTGCGCGAGGCCGCGCCCGGCCACCGCGCGGGCCGCCGCGCCGGCCGGTGAGAAGCGGAAGTTCCGCACGGTCAGGCGTACGTCCCAGCCGCCGGCCGCGTCGGGCTGCACCTCGATCCCGACGTCGGGGGCGCCCTCGGGTTCCACCTCGCGAAGGGGCTGTCCGTCCTGGTCCCGGTCCTCGAGGATCTTGCCGACCGGTGCGGACGACACACCGCCCTCCCGGGCGTCACCGGTGCCGCAGCCCGCGGACCCGGCCAGGAGGAGGACACAGCCCGCGAGCGCGGCGCAAAGTCTCCGTGTCCACGACATGTTCGGGAGCGTAGAACACGCGTCCGCGTCTGCGGATCATTCTCAAGTCGGGTTCCGGTCATCCGTGAAGAGGAGGGCGCGCGCCCCTCTTGCGTCGGGGAAATCGCAATCCTACGGTGTCACATAGGAATCAGACCGCAAGGGAGCAGCGATCATGGGCGATGGGGGCACCACCCGCGCGAGCGCGTTCGGGCACGGGGAAGCGCGGAAGACCGCCGAAGGGCTGGCCTATCTCTCCGGCTTCGGCAACGAGCACAGCTCGGAGGCCGTCCCGGGCGCACTGCCCGAGGGCCGCAACTCGCCCCAGCGGGCCCCGCTCGGACTGTACGCGGAGCAGCTGAGCGGTACGGCGTTCACCGAGCCGCGCGCCCACAACCGCCGCTCGTGGCTGTACCGGATCCGCCCGTCGGCCGCGCACCCGGCGTTCACCCGGACCCACAACGGCACGGTCCGCACCGCCCCCTTCACCCAGACCGTGCCCGACCCGAACCGGCTGCGCTGGAACCCGCTGCCCGACCCGGCGCCCGAGACCGACTTCCTGGCGGGCCTGTGGACCCTCGGCGGCAACGGCGACGCCACCCAGCGCACCGGCGTCGCCGTGCACCTCTACGCCGCCAACGCCTCGATGGACCGGGTGTTCAGCGACGCCGACGGCGAACTGCTGATCGTCCCGGAGCGCGGCGGGCTGCTGCTGCACACCGAGTTCGGGCTGTTGCATGTGGAGCCGGGTCATGTGGCGCTGATCCCCCGTGGGGTCCGCTTCCGTGTGGAGCTCCTCGACGAGTCCGCCCGCGGCTATGTGTGCGAGAACTACGGCGCGCCCTTCCGCCTCCCCGACCTCGGCCCGATCGGCGCCAACGGGCTCGCCAACCCCCGGGACTTCCGCGCGCCCGTCGCCGCCTACGAGGACGTCGAGGGCCCGGTGGAGGTCGTGAACAAGTTCTGCGGCAACCTGTGGACCGCCACCTACGACCACTCCCCCCTCGACGTGGTCGCCTGGCACGGCAACCATGTGCCGTACGTCTACGACCTGCGCCGCTTCAATGCGCTCGGCACCATCACCTACGACCACCCGGACCCGTCGATCTTCACGGTGCTGACGTCCCCGTCGGACACCCCGGGCCTGGCCGGTGTCGACTTCGTGGTGTTCGCGCCGCGCTGGCTGGTGGGCGAGGACACCTTCCGGCCGCCGTACTTCCACCGGAACGTGATGAGCGAGTACATGGGCCTGATCGAGGGCGCCTACGACGCGAAGACGGCCGGAAAGGGGGGCTTCGTGCCGGGCGGCGGGTCGCTGCACAACATGATGTCGGCGCACGGCCCGGACCGGGAGACCTTCGACCGGGCGAGCGCCGCCGAGCTGAAGCCGCAGAAGATCGACGACGGCCTGGCGTTCATGTTCGAGACGCGCTGGCCGATCACCCTCACCCCGCACGCGGCCCGGGCCGAGCACCTCCAGCAGCGCTACGACGACGTGTGGCAAGGCATGGAGAGGCACTTCCGCCCCTTGCACTGATCATTTCCTACCGGTACGGATGGCCCGTGACCTCCTTCGCCCCGGACTCGATCGTCCTGAACCGCAAGCTGCCGCTCTGGTACCAGGTGTCGCAGTCGCTGCGCGCCTCGATCCTCGGCCGCTCGCCGCAGGACCCGTTGCGGCTGCCCACCGAGGAGCAGCTGGCCGGGCACTACGGCGTGAGCGTGCTGACGATGCGGCAGGCGCTGAAGGAGCTGGAGGACGAGGGGCTGATCACGCGCCACCGCCGGCGGGGCACGTTCATCGAGCCGGACGCGCGCCGGGGTTCCCCGGTGCGCCTGCTCGGTTCGGTGGACGCGATCGTGGCCCAGCAGTCCGGCATGACGACCCACCTGCAGGGGCACCGCCGCCCCGCCCGACC
>NZ_JBEOXI010000355.1:0-398 GCF_040296465.1 Streptomyces sp. NPDC002130 | reverse complement strand
CCGGGGGGTTAGTCCGCTGTATGGCGGGCGCCACGGCAGCGCGCCCGTGCCGGGCGAACTCGCCGAGTTCTTCCCCGATGTGCGGGAGGTGTCGACGTACCACCGGCTGCGCAGCGACGAGAAGACCGGCGAGCCGACGAATCACGCTCGCAACTACGTCCGCCCCGAACTGGCCGCGCGGATCGACCTGGACGACCTCGTCCGGTGGCCCATGACCAAGGTGCTGCGGGACGTGGCGGGGGCGGACATCGGCCGCATCACGGACACGGTGGAGGCGCGGCTGGCCGACCCGGAGACCTCGAGACTGCTTCAAGTCCCCCTGTTGAGCCCGATCCTGCACTACACCGGGGTGACCTACGACGCCGCCGGGCGGCCCCTGGACGTGGCCGTCATCCACT
>NZ_JBEOXI010000354.1:0-6815 GCF_040296465.1 Streptomyces sp. NPDC002130 | reverse complement strand
GCCCTCGGCCACACCGTCCTCGCCTCACCGATCGCGGTCCTGATCCTGATCGCCACCCTGCGCGGGATCGACGAACGGCTGGAGGACGCAGCGGCGAGCATGGGCGCCGGCCGCCTCACCATCGCCCGGAAGATCACCTTTCCCCTGGCGGCGCCGGGAATGATCGCGGCGGCGATCTTCTCCTTCATCACCAGCTTCGACGAGTTCTACATCTCCCAGTTCCTCTCCTCGGTCGACACCGTCACCCTGCCGGTGCAGGTCTACAACTCCCTCACCTTCGAGATCGACCCCAGCGTGACCGCGGTCAGCGCGATCCTCATCGCCTTCGCGATCCTCGCCCTGGGCCTGGTGGCCCTGGTGCGCTGGCTCGGCTCCGGACGGCAGGAATCCCTGCTCTCGGTCGAGAACACGGTCGGCGTCGCCAACCCCGGAGGCGAAGCCGTATGACCACCCACCGATCGTGCCCTCTCAACATCCTGCGATCAGCGAAAGAGCCGCGCGCATGACTGACACTCTCACCGCTCCCTCAGGGGAGTCGGCAGTCCTCGAATCCGTCCCCCGTGGCTTCCTCGCCCACGACTGGCAACCCGCCACCGATGGTCGCACCTTCGAGGTGCGCAACCCCGCGACCGAGGAAGTCATCGCCACCGTCGCCGACTGCGGCGCTGAAGACGCGGTGAAGGCACTGGACGCGGCGGCCGCGGCCGCCGACCAGTGGGCCCTCACCAGCCCCCGAGGCCGCGCGAGAGTCCTGCACCGGATCACCGACGCCATGACCGAGCACCGTGAGCGTCTGGCCCGGATCATCAGCCTGGAGATCGGCAAGACCATCACCGAAGCGCGGGGCGAAGTCGACTACGCCGCGGCCTATTTCCGCTGGTACGCCGAGGAGGCGGTCCGCCCGCACGGGAGGAGCACACCTTCCCCGGACGGCAGGAGCCACATCGTCACCGTCGCCGAACCGGTCGGGCCCTGCCTTCTGATCACTCCGTGGAACGTGCCGCTGGCCATGGCCGCACGCAAGGTCGCCGCCGCCCTGGCCGCGGGTTGCACCGCCCTGCTCAAGCCGGCCGCGCTCACCCCGCTGTCCTCACTGGTCCTCGGAGAGCTGGCCCGTGAGGCCGGTGCGCCCGCAGGTGTCCTGACTGTGATAACCAGCAGTGACGCGGCCGCAGTCAGTACGGCGCTGCTGGCCGATCCCCGGCTGCGCAAGCTCTCCTTCACCGGGTCCACCCCGGTCGGCAGGCTGCTGCTTCAGCAAGCCGGTGCCCGGGTGCTGCGCACTTCGATGGAGCTGGGCGGCAACGCGCCGTTCCTGGTCTTCGACGACGCCGACCTCGACCTCGCGGTCCGCGAAGCGATGATCGCGAAGATGCGTCTGGGCGGCCAGTCCTGTGTCGGCGCCAACCGGTTCCTCGTCCAGGAGGGCATCGCCGACGCGTTCGCCGCCGCGCTGGGCGAACGGATCGCCGCCATCCGGGTGGGTGCCCCGGACCGAGAGGACACCGAGCTCGGCCCGCTGGCCGACCACCGCGCGGTGGACAAGGTCCGTCACCTTGTCGAGGACGCGGTGGCCCGCGGTGCCGTCGTCGTCGGCCAGGCGGACATCCCCGACGGGCCGGGTCACTATGCCGCCCCGACCGTGCTGGACCACGTCCCCGCCGACGCCGCGATCATGCACGAGGAGGTCTTCGGACCTGTCGCCGCCATCCACCGGTTCTCCACCGAGGCCGAGGCCATAGCGGTGGCCAACAACACCGAGCACGGCCTCGCGTCGTATGTGATGACGTCCCACATCGACCGCGCCCGTCGGGTCGCCGCCCGTCTGGAGGCCGGAATGGTCGGCATCAACCGCGGCCTGGTCTCCGAGGTCGCGGCGCCCTTCGGCGGGGTCAAGCAGTCCGGTCTGGGCCGCGAAGGCGGGCCGGAAGGCCTCCACGAGTACCAGCAGCTCAAGTACCTGTCGATGCCCGGCTTCAACACCTGAGCAAGCCGACACGAGCGCGTGGCTCGCCCGCGCCCGGGCCGGGCAACGCGGTGATCGCGGTGACGATCCCTTCCGCGACGTCCACTGGCGGGCGCGGCCAAGTCCGCTCCGGGTGGCCGCCGGGCTCCTGCGACGGCCTGGGGAAAGGGGCGTCACTGGAACGCATACGGAGCATCTGGGAGGACAACTCCCAGATGCCGATCAGCCGCTCCCGGCGTGGTGTTGAGGTTGCCCGTTCTTCGCGGCCATCCGGGTGAGGCCGTGGACGGCTCCGCGCTGGTGTCGACTCGGGCGCCAGGCCGCCAGGCCGCCAGGCCGCCAGGCCGCCAGCATCGTCCAGCAGACGAAGGTGCGATGGGTCCAGTGGTCACACTGGTGGGGAATCGTTTTCGAGCCGGCTCGTCTGGGCCCGCAGCCATGCCGTCAGCCGGCGGACGCGTCCGTCCTGCTCGGGTGATCGACGGCTGAGGAGGTGGTAGCTGGTGCCGTCGGGGACGAAACCGAAGGGTGCGACGAGTTGCCCTCGCTCCAGGTCGTCGCGGGCGACTGCATACGGGGCGATTGCGACACCGACGCCGGCCGCGGCGGCCTGGAGGGTCAGGTAGAAGTGTTCCAGGGTCTGCTGAGAGGCGGGCTCTGCTTTCATGCCGGTGATACGTCGCCAGTCGTCCCACGCCTGCGGCCGTGTATCGGTGTGCAGAAGGGTTACCTGCCATACGCCGGCGGCGCCGGTCAGGCGGGTCGCGAGATCGGGCCGGCAGACGGGTCCGATCCGCTCTGCGAACAAGCGGGTCCTGCTTGCCTCTTCGGGGAACGGGAAGTCGTCCCGGCGGATCGCGAGGTCGATGTCGTCCCGTTCGAAGAAGACAGGGCCGCCGCCTGCGGACAGGTGGACGGCGACGTCCGGCACGTTCACGGCCAGATCGGGGAGCCGGGGAATGAGCCACCGCATCAGGAGTGTGGGCTCACACGAGAGGGTGAGCGGTCCTGCGGGTGTGCGGTGTGAGATCTGCCGGGCTGCCGCATCGATCTGATCGAGCGCGTCCCGGACGACGGCCGCCAGCTGGCGAGCCTGAGGGGTCGGGCGCAGGGCGCGCGTCTGTCGCTCGAACAGCGATATTCCGAGGGACCGTTCAAGGTTCTGGATCTGTCGGCTCACCGCGCCGTGCGTGACGTGCAGTTCCTGCGCCGCCGCGGTCATGCTCGCGTGGCGGACGGTCGCCTCGAAGGGCAGCAGCGTGTTCAGAGGAGGAAGGGCCGACCATCGCATGCGTGAATTCTACTCACAGGTCCTGTGAGAATGAATCGTTTGTCCTGCTCTTTCATCTGAACGACTATTGATCTGGTCACAGACAAAAGTGGCGGACAGAGAGGTGGGGCATGACATTCCGCGACGACGTGCGGCGGCGTATCGCCATCCTGGCGGATGATCTCACCAGCGCAGGGGACGGGGCCGCGCCGTTCCGCCAGGTGGGCCACGACGCCCGGATCCTGCTGACCACCCCAACAAGCATGCCGCCACACACCGTGGGCGTGAGCGCGGTGGACCTCGGGAGCCGGGTCCTGGACGAGGAGACCGCCGCTTCGCGTACGCGGCGGGCGGCCCGCCTGCTCGCCGGCTCCGAGTTGCTCTTCAAAACGGTGGATTCCACTCTGCGCGGTCATGTCACGGCAGAGGTCCGGGCCGCATGGGCGGGATCGCGGAGGCGGGCCGTCGTCATCGCTCCGGCCTTCCCCGCGGAGGGCAGGATGACGGTGAAGGGGGTTCAGTACGTGCGGGGCGTACCGGTCCACCAGAGCGACTACGCCCGCGACCCGGTACACCCCGTGCGGTGCTCGGACCTCGCCACGCTCTTCCCGGAGGCCGTTCCAGGGCAGCCAGACCGGGCAGCCGAGCTGCCCGAACTGATCGCGAACGGTGACCTCATCGTCTACTCCGCAGCCGAAGACGGCGACCTCGACCGTCTGGTGGCAGCGGTGCCACGACTTGACGACGTGTTGTGGGTCGGTTCCCCAGGTCTGGCAGCCGCCCTGGCCCGAAGGTGTGCACGCGCTTCGGACAGCGCTGCGTCACTGCTCGCCCCGCCACCACCGGTCCGACGCCCGCTGATCGTGGTCGGCAGCACCAACCCTGCGACCCGACGGCAGTTGGCCGAGCTGCACACCAGGGTGGACGTCCAGGGTGTCACCGTCAGCGTCGATCCGGCCCCGGCCGTGGAGACGCTGCGAGGCCTGACGGCCCCCGTCCTCACGCTGCAGACACCCGATGAACGCCACACGCCGCACACCGCACAGGCACTCGCCCGCTCTCAGGCGGCAGTCGTCCAGGCGTTGACCGAGGACCACACGGTCGACGCACTCGTCATCACCGGGGGAGAAACGGCCACCACCGTTCTCCAGCCCTTGGGTGCCACCGGCATCGACCTGCTCGACGAACCGGAACCCGGCGTCGTCCGCGGATCCCTGGTCGGCCGACTCCACCTTCCCGTGGTGATCAAGGCGGGCGGCTTCGGTGACGACGCCATGCTCCTGCGCCTGTGCCACCTCATCCGACATCGTCCCGACCCAGGAGAGCACGCATGACCCCGATCGCCATCACGATGGGCGACCCCTGCGGAATCGGCCCCGAGATCACCCTCAAAGCGTGCGCCGATGCCCGGCGCACGGTGCCCGTCGTCGTCATCGGCGACATGGACGTCCTCGCCCGCGCTGACAAGATCGCCGGCACCCACCTCGCACTCCACCCCATCTCATCGGTCGACCAGGCGAAGTTCGCACCCGGCACGGTGGACGTCCTTGCCGAGAACGGCCTTCCGGCCGACCTGCCCTGGGGCGCACTCGATGCCCGGGCCGGAGCGGCGTCCTTCCAGTACGTCCGCCGCGGTATCCAGCTCGCGATGGCCCACGAGGTACGCGCTCTGGTGACCGCGCCGATCAACAAGGAAGCACTGCGCATGTCCGGCGTCCCTTACCCCGGGCACACCGAGATCCTCGCCGATCTGTCCGGCACCACGGACTACGCGATGATGATGGCCACCGACGAACTGCGGATCGTCCTGGTCACCGTGCATCAGTCACTGCGCACCGCGATCGACGCGATCACCACCCCGCGCGTACTCGACATCATCCGACTCACCCACCGCACACTCCAGCGCAGCGGCCTGCCCGTCCCCCGCATCGCCGTCGCAGGCCTCAACCCCCACGCAGGGGAGAACGGCCTGTTCGGGCGTGAGGACCTGGACATCATCACCCCCGCCATCCAGACCGCGCAGAGCGAAGGCATCCAGGCCAGCGGACCCTGGCCCGCCGACACCGTCTTCATGCGAGCCCGCGCCGGGGCCTTCGACGCCGTGGTCGCCCAGTACCACGACCAGGGCCTCATCCCCGTCAAGTACCTGGGGATCGAACACGGCGTCAACATCACCATCGGCCTGCCCTTCGTCCGCACCAGCGTCGATCACGGCACCGCCTTCGACATCGCCGGTCTCGGCACGGCCGACCACACCAGCCTGCTCGCCGCCCTGACCCAGGCCGACCGCCTGTCCTCAGGGGCACCGGACCGCCCCTGACTCACCGACTCACATCAGCCCGGCAAGGAAACAGAAGGACACCATGGACTTCATCTTCATGCTCACCCGCGACGACCGCACCGTCACCGACTGCCTCGAAGTCCTCGACACCATCGAGGACCTCGGCATCACCCACATCGGATTCAAGGACATCGGTGTCGACCCCGACACCCTCGCCAAGCTCCACACCCGCATCAAGAACATGGGCGCCACCACCTACCTCGAGGTCGTCAGCATCGACCGGGACCAGGCCCTCGCCTCGGTACGGACGGCCACCGAACTCGGCGTCGACTGGCTGATGGGCGGCACCTGGATCGAGGAGACCCTCCACCTCCTGCACGGCACGTCCATCGGCTACCTGCCCTTCGCCGGAGAACCCCTGGGGCACCCCACCCGGCTCGCCGGCACCCCGGACCGCATCGCCGATGACTGCCGACGAGCGGAGGCCGCGGGCTGCGCCGGCGTCGACCTCCTCGCGTACCGCGCCACGGATGCCGATCCTCTCGACCTGGTTCGCGCCGCCCGCGCCGCCACCACCGGCCGTCTGGTCGTCGCCGGCTCGATCAGCGACACCGACCAGATACAGACGCTCGCATCAGCAGGAGCCGACGCCTTCACCATCGGGTCCGCCGCCTTCGACGGCTCTTTGCAGCCTCACGCCGGCACCCTCCGGTCCCAACTGGCCCCCGTGGTGAGTCTGTAGCGTGAGCCGCCCCGGGAACCCAGAAGCGAGGAGACGCGGAGCTTCCCCATACGTGGGGACGTGGTCACCGCTTCGCGGTTCGGGATGAACCGGCATCCGCCCTGCACGATGACCGGTCAAGGTCACGGGCGAAGTGAGGTCGAGTCACGCGGCCATCCGCTGGACCTCTTGACTCCCCCCGGAGCCAGTGCCATTCTCTGTGCCAGATAATAGCACAGCATACCACATTGTGGCACAAGGAAGTTCGGGTTCGGAGACGGGTCCCCGAACCCGGGACGAACACGACCCTTGGGCCCCAAGGGCGCGCCCCCTCCAAGCCGCCACAAAGCATCCTCACGCTCGGGCACAGCTTGCGGCCCGGCGTCACGAAAGGAAAGTCCTGTGTCAGCTGCGAGGAAGCGCGTCGCGGTCGTCGGCGTGGGAACGATGGGCAGCCAGGCCGCCTGGCGGCTGGCGGCCCGGGGTGCCGAGGTCGTGGGCTACGACCGGTTCGCGCCAGGTCACGACCGCAGTGCCGCAGGCGGCGAGACCCGGGTCTTCCGCAGTGTGCAGACCC
>NZ_JBEOXI010000353.1:0-6828 GCF_040296465.1 Streptomyces sp. NPDC002130 | reverse complement strand
GGCGTGAGCGGTGCGCGGCGACGCTGTCGGTATGGCCCTGCCGCCCGTACCGCCCCACCCGCCCGGACCTCCCCGGTGAATGGAGGCTCGGCTTTTTCGGGCTTCCGATTCTCAAAGGCGCGGCAGCGTGGTTTGTTGGTCGCGTGCTCGACGAAAAGGTGGAGATGGATGATCATGTTGCCGTTCTCCACGAACCCGAAACCAGTCGTGCTCCAGGTGAGATCGTCACCTTCGCCGACGTTCGGGGGCTCGACCCCGGGTATGACGCATGACGGCGCATCAGTGGCGATCGTTGTTTCCATTCGGTGCCCGAGGTCACACCGTTCACGACTTCTATGCCGATGCCCCCGAAGGGGTTCGCGTGAACATGGTCGCCAGCCTCGACGGCGCCGCAGCATTCGGCGGACGGGTACGCCCTATCTCCAATACTGCCGACCATCAGTTATTGAGGTCCCTAAGGGCGTACTGCGACGTGCTCCTCGTCGGTGCCGGCACAATACGCGCGGAACGATATGGGCCGGCGATGCTCGATGCTGAGCTTCGTCGATACCGCCGTGACGAAGGCAGGCAAGCCGCGTTGCCCTCCGTGGCGGTGGTGACGCACAGCGGCAATCTTCCCTGGAACTCCCCGCTGTTCACCGGAGGATCCCGCCCCATCATTGTCACCAGCGCACTGGGAGCGACTCGATGCCAACCCGACGTGCAGTGTCGGGCCGACATCATGGTGGCTGGAGACGTCGACGTTGACCCGATCGCGATGATCCAAGGACTCCGTGATCGAGGACTGAAAAGAGTGCTCTGCGAAGGAGGCCCCGCTCTTCTGTCCACGCTCGTCGCCCACGATCTAGTCGATGACATGTGCTTCACGCTTTCCCCCATACTGGCTGGGCCACAACCGGCCTCTGGACTGGTTTCGGCTCCGGCACTAGCGGTTCCACAGACGTTGCGGCTACGGCACGTACTGCTCGAAGCTGAATACCTGTACATGCGTTATCAACGAATTCGTCCGGCAGGTTGAACGCTGTCAGCAGCGTCTACCTGGTGTACTGCGAGATCGCTGTGAACGAATTCATCGGAGCGAGTGGTTTGCGACAAGTTCTGGTTCGAGGACCGGAGTTGGGCCCACATGGTGCGACGCGCAGAATTTTGGTCTTCCATCGGCCGGTCTGGGGCACTCGAGGACGAAATCGGTTTCTAACGTCGACACGCGCGACTTGGAGAGACCAGCCCGACGTTCGGAATTGCACTCGCAGAATTAGCCTGGGACATTCTCGTCCTACCGCATCCATTCTTCTCCGTGCGTCAACACGGGGTACGGGACGCCCTGACAGATTCCATCACGCACGCCAAATATTGAGGATGGGTACATTCAGAAGGCTGGGATCGAGAGATCAGTTGTTGTTCGCTGCGGGCCTTGAAGAGCGGTGAAGCTCCAGACGATCACGGGTTCACCGAGTTCGACAAGGCGTTGCTGCAAGTCTTCGTCGGTGCATCGAGGGTGCAGTATGGAACGCACGCCGGGCGGAGTAGCGGCGAGTCGAAACCGTGGAGACGCTCACGAAGCAATAGTCGAGACCACCGAAGGGTAAGCGACATAGAGCCGCCCGGCGGGCATTGCCAACTTTTCCGTTTCATGACGAAGCTGCTGGCACCAAGAGGATGTTCAACGATTTCACAGGGTCGGTACCAGCCTTGTATCTCTCTGCATGTGGCCGTCGAAGCGGCATTTCTTCGGGCCCAGGCCTGGTCGGTCCAGCAGGGCGACGGACTCGCCCACTACACCTACTGGTACGACCATCCGCCTCTCGGCTGGATCCAGATCGCCGTGCTGACCTGGATCCCCGCGCTGATCAGCCCCGAGTCGATGACGGTGGGCACCATGCGCGCCGCGATGCTGGTGATCAGCGGCATCAGCGCGGTCCTGATCTACGTGCTGGGCCGGCGCCTCGCACTGCCCCGCTGGGCGGCCGCGCTCGGCATGGTCTTCTTCGGGCTCTCGCCGCTGTCGGTCGTCCTCCAGCGGGAGATCTTCCTCGACAACCTCGCGGTGATGTGGACGCTGCTGGCCTTCACCCTGGCCGCCTCCCCGAGCCGTCACCTCTGGCACCACTTCGGTGCGGGCATCGCGGCCGCGACGGCCGTGCTCACCAAGGAGACGATGCTCGTCGTCCTGCCCGCCCTGTTCCTCACCATGTGGCGCCACAGTCACCGGGACACCCGCAAGTTCGCCATCACCGGGGCCGTCACGGCCTGCGCCCTGATCGGCTTCTCGTACCCGCTGTTCGCCCTGCTCAAGGGCGAGTTGCTGCCCGGCGCCGGGCACGTGTCCCTCTGGGACGGCGTCAAGTACCAGATGACCAGGCCCGGTTCGGGCTTCATCCTCGACCAGGGATCCGGCTCCTGGGGCGTGCTCCAGTCCTGGCTCTACTACGACAGGATCCTGCCGCTCGGCGGCCTCGCGGGCGCGCTGCTCCTGCTCGTCACCTGGCGCTGGTCGGTCACCGCCCGCGCCCTGGCCGGGCCCGCCCTGGCCGTGGCGATCTTCGCCGCGCTGGCCCTGCGCCCGAACGGCTACCTGCCCGCGATGTACGTCATCCAGGCCCTGCCGTTCCTCGCGCTGGTCCTCGCCGGAGGCACCGCCTCCGTCGCCCACGCCGTGCTGAGCCGCTGGCGCTCCGAGGCGGAGAAACGGTACGTCAGCGCGGGCCGGTACGCGCTCGCCGGTGTCCTCGCGCTGGCCGCCGGCGCCTACGTCGTCCCGCACTGGTACGACGGCGCCCGCACGGCCGTCACCACCGACGCCAACGCCCCGTACCAGGCCGCGTCCAGGTGGCTGGCCACGGAGGTCGAGGACCCGGAGCGCACCCGGGTGCTGGTGGACGACGCGCTCTGGCTGGACCTGGTGCACCAGGGCTACCGGCCGGGCCTGGGCGTCATCTGGTTCTACAAGGCCGACCTCGACCCGGCGGTGACGAAGACGATGCCGCGCGGCTGGAAGGACCTCGACTACGTCGTCGCCTCGCCGACCGTGCGCAGGGACGCGGCCGACCTGCCCAACGTCAAGGCCGCCATGGAGCACTCCGAGCCGGTCGCCACCTTCGGCACCGGCGCGGACCGTATCGAGATCCGCCAGATCCAGACGTCCGCCGGAGGCGCGCGATGAGCCAGGAGTCCACCGTCCCCGGTGAGGTCGTCGAGACCGCCGAGATCCCCGAGCCGGGCGCCGTCACCATCGTCGTGCCGACGTTCAACGAGTCGGCGAACGTACGGCAGTTGCTGCACCAGATCACCGAGGCCGTCCCGGCCCGGCTGCCCTGCGAGGTCGTCTTCGTGGACGACTCCACCGACGACACGCCCGAGGTCATCGAGAAGGCCGCGCAGGACTGCCCGTTCCCCGTCACCGTGCTGCACCGCGAGGAGCCGGTGGGCGGGCTCGGCGGCGCGGTCGTCGAGGGCTTGAAGGCGGCCACGTCGGACTGGATCGTCGTCATGGACGGCGACTGCCAGCACCCGCCGTCCCTCGTGCCCGACCTGGTCGCCACCGGCGAGCGGGCGAACGCCGGGCTCGTCGTCGCCTCCCGGTACATCAAGGGCGGCAGCCGGGCCGGACTCGCGGGCAGCTACCGCGTGGCCGTCTCGCGCGGGGCGACCTGGCTGACCAAGGCGCTCTTCCCGCGCCGGCTGCACGGCATCAGCGACCCGATGAGCGGCTTCTTCGCGATCCGCCGCAGCGCGGTCACCGCCGAGGTCCTCCAGCCGCTCGGCTACAAGATCCTCCTCGAACTCGCCGTCCGCAGCCGCCCGCGCACGGTCACCGAGGTGCCCTTCGTCTTCCAGGACCGGTTCGCCGGGGAGTCCAAGTCCACCGCGCAGGAGGGCCTGCGCTTCCTGCGCCATCTGGCCGGGCTGCGCGCGGCCTCGCCGGTCGCGCGGATGATCGGGTTCGGCCTGATCGGGCTGACGGGCTTCGTGCCGAACCTGCTGGGCCTGTGGGCGCTGACCGCCACCGGCATGCACTACGTACCGGCGGAGATCCTCGCCAACCAGCTCGGCGTCGCCTGGAACTTCGTGCTCATCGAGCACCTGCTGTTCCGCGAGCGGCGCCGGCACCGGCGCTGGTGGGACCGGGCCGGGCGGTTCGCGCTGCTCGCCAACGCCGATCTGGTGCTGCGCATCCCGCTGATCGCCCTGTTCGTGCACCAGCTGCACCTGGGCGTGCTGTCGGCCACCGCGCTCGCGTTGGTGACGACGTTCGTCCTGCGCTTCGTGGCGACCGAAGCGCTGGTCTACCTGCCTCGCCGGGCCCGTGAGGAGTCCGTGCGCGACAGCCGCACCGCAAGGAGAGCCGTGTGAACCTTCGTCGCAGAACGACCGCACTCCTGTCCGTGGCGGGCCTCACCTCGGGCCTGCTCCTGACCGCACCCCAGCCCGCCTCCGCCGCCAACCTCATCAAGAACCCCGGCTTCGAGACCGCCGGTGGTGACGGCATGCCCTACTGCTGGGAGAAGTCCGGCTGGGGCGACAACGACTTCACCTTCGCCACCACGGCCGATGCGCACACCGGCGCCAAGGCCATGAAGGTCGAGCTGACCCGCCGGGTCGACGGCGACCGCAAGGCGCTGATCACCGAGTCCGCCGCGTGTGCGCCGGTGGTGACGCCGGGCAAGCAGTACGACCTCGGCCTCTGGTACAAGACGACGACCCCGGACGCCGCGATCACCCTGTTCCGGCACGACACCACCGCCGGCTGGCAGTACTGGACCGACCTCAAGACGCTGGACATGGCCGGGACCTGGACCGAGGCCACCGTCCGCACCCCCGAGGTCCCGGCCGGTACCGACCGCATCTCCTGGGGCGTCTCCGTCTACGGCACCGGCTCCGCCACCACCGACGACTACACGATGGACCAGGTCCCCGACCCGGTCCTGCCACCCGAGTGCACCGGCACGGCCGAGCAGTGCGCGAACGGCAAGTGGGACGTGCTGCCCACGCAGAACCCGGTCCGCTCCATGCACTCCGTCGTCCTGCGGGGCGGCAAGGTGCTCCTGATCGCGGGCTCCGGCAACGACGAGTCGATGTTCGAGGCCGGCACCTTCACTTCCGCCGTCTACGACCCGGCGAACGGCTCCTACAAGGTCATCCCCACGCCGAAGGACATGTTCTGCGCCGGGCACGTCCAGCTCCAGGACGGACGCGTGCTAGTCATGAGCGGCAACAAGGGCTACCCGACCGCCGACGGCCGCGTCGGCTACCAGGGCTACAAGGACTCGTACATCTTCGACCCGGAGACCGAGACCTACACCAAGACCAACGACATGAACGACGGCCACTGGTACCCGTCGGCGACGATCCTCGGCAACGGTGACGTCATCTCCTTCGGCGGGCTGCGCGAGGACTCCACCGGCTCGGTCACCGCCGAGCTGTTCTCCGAGGCCGAGCAGCGCTGGCAGCCGCTGTGGAAGGTCAACCAGACCTGGTCGTACTGGGGCCTGTACCCGTCGATGATCCTGATGCAGGACGGCCGCCTCTTCTACTCGGGCAGCCACGTCTTCGGCAACAACATCCCCGGCACGGGCTCGGCGATCTACGACTACGACGCCAACACCACCACCCAGGTGCCGGGCCTGCGCGACAAGGACGAGCGCGACCAGTCGGCCAGCGTGCTCCTGCCCCCGGCGCAGGACCAGAAGGTCCTCACCCTCGGCGGCGGCAACATCGACTCCAACCCGGAGGCGAACCGCCTGACCGACATCATCGACCTCAAGCAGCCGAACCCCGCCTACGTGGCCGGGCCGCCGATCCCGCAGGGCACGGTCGACCTCGGCAACGGCAGGGTCCCGCAGACCGGGAACCAGGGCAAGATGTACGTCTCCGCGGTGCTGCTGCCCGACGGCAAGGTCCTGGAGACGGGCGGCGCCCTGCACAACCGCGCCAACCCCGTCTACGAGACCTCGATCTTCGACCCCGGGTCGGAGACCTTCGACCCGGTCGCCGTCGACCCCGAGGCGCGCGGCTACCACTCCTCGGCGTTCCTGCTCCCCGACGGCCGTGTGATGACGACCGGCGACAACCCGGGCAACGGCACCTGGAACCACGACGTGTCGGTCTACAGCCCGCCCTACCTGTTCAAGGGCCCGCGCCCGCAGATCACGTCCGTCATCGACACCGAGTGGAACTACGGCGACACCCAGCGGATCACCGTCGACCGGCCCATCGCCAAGGCCGAGCTGATCCGCCCGGCCGCCGTCACGCACTCCTCCGACCCGAACCAGCGGTTCGTGGACCTGCCGCTGTCCGTCGACGGCGACAACGTCGACCTGAACGTGACGAGCAACCCCAACCTGGCCCCGCCCGGCTGGTACATGCTCTTCGCGGTCGACGCGAACGGGGTCCCGTCGGTGGCGAAGTGGGTGCACCTCCAGGGCCCGCAGGCCCTGAAGGCGACGGACGCCTCGGCCCACGTCCACGACTTCGCCGACGCGCCCACGGGCAAGGTGGTCAAGCCCGGCAAGAAGCGGGCGTCTCAGAAGGTCAGCCCGACGATCTCCGGCTGCGACCGCCACTACGGCTCGATCAACGTCTGCGTGCCGACCGACTTCCCGGCGGAGGTGAAGAAGACGACGGCGGCCCGCTGCGCATGGCTCAAGACGAACGACTACGGCCGCCTGAAGATCAACGGCAAGGACGACCCGCTGAACCTGGACCGCAACGGGGACGGCATCGCCTGTGGCAAGGGGGACATGCCGGTGGGCGCCGCCCCCGAGGAGCGCCGCTTCAAGATCTACCGCACGGGCGACGCGATCTCCCTCTCGGCCGTCCTGCCGGTCC
>NZ_JBEOXI010000352.1:0-6840 GCF_040296465.1 Streptomyces sp. NPDC002130 | reverse complement strand
ATGCTGCGGCTCACCCTGGTCACCCTCAGCCGCTCGCTGTTCGCCTACGACATCAAGCCCGCCTCCCACGTGCTGAAGCGGATCGTGGACGACGTGGTGGAGGTGATGTTCCGGCGGGGCACCGCCTCCGAGATGCTGCCCTCCTGGCTGCCCACCGCCCGCAACCGCAAGATCGCCCACATCCACCAGGTCTTCGACGAGGTCGTCGCGAACGTCCGGGAGAACTACGCGCGCACCGGCGAGGGCCCGCTGATCGCCCTGATGGAACAGGCCGAGGACCCGGCCACCGGTGAGCCGTGGACCGACCGGCAGCTGCGCGACGAACTGCTCACCATCTACCTGGCGGGCCACGAGACCACGGCCGTGTCGCTGTGCTGGACGCTGCTGTCGATCGCCAACCACCCGCACGTACAGGAGGAGTTGGACGGGGAGATCGACGGGGTGCTGGGCGGCGCCGCCCCCGACGCCGACAGTGCGGCCGGGCTGACGTACACCCGGATGGTCGTGGACGAGAGCCTGCGGATGTACCCGCCGATCTGGATCTTCCCGCGGGCCGCCGTCGGCCCCGACACCCTCGACGGCTACGACATCGAGGCCGGTTCGTCGATCCTGCTCTCGCCGCTCGCCTCCCACCACAACCCGCGCCACTGGGACAACCCGGTGGCCTTCGACCCGTACCGGTTCACCCCGCAGGCCGTGCGGGAGCGCCCCCGCATGGCCTACTTCCCGTTCGGCGCCGGACCCCGGCAGTGCGTCGGCAACTCCATGGCGCTGCTCGAACTGCGGATCATCGTGGCGATGATCAACCAGCGTTTCCAGCTCAACCTCGTGCCGGGCGACGCGCTGCGCTACGGCTCTCCCGTCATCTCCCTGCGCCCGCTGCGGGACGTCATGGTGCGCCTGCGCTCCCGCGAGACGAAGCCGGGCAGCGTGACGTCGGCGGCGTCGGCCGCAGGGGGATCCCGCGCGGAGTCGGCCGCAGGGGAGGCCCCTGCGGCCGAGAGCCCGGCGTGCCCGTACGGCGCGGGAGGTGCGTAGACCCGGCCCCGGTCGGCGAGGCCACCGGCATCACCCGCGGCCGGCGGCTCAGCGGCGGCGGCCCCGGGACGGCCTGCTCCGCCGTCCGTTCGGCGCGGAACCCGTGCGCGCGGGGGGCTTCTCGGCGGCCGGCGGGGCGAGGACCACGGGTACGCCCGAGGGCTCCTGCGCCCCGGTGATGCGGCTCAGCTCGGCCTCGCCCGAGCGGACCCGGGTGATCTGCGGGGTGATCCCGGCGTCGGCCATCAGCCGTGTCATCTCGCGCCGCTGGTGCGGCAGGACCAGCGTGACGACGGTGCCGGACTCGCCGGCCCGCGCCGTACGGCCGCCCCGGTGCAGGTAGTCCTTGTGGTCGCCGGGCGGGTCCACGTTGACGACGAGGTCGAGGTTGTCGACGTGGATGCCGCGGGCGGCGACGTTGGTCGCCACCAGGACCGACACCTGGCCGTCCTTGAAACGGGCCAGGGTCCTGGTCCGCTGGGACTGGGACTTCCCGCCGTGCAGCGCCATCGCGCGCA
The DNA here is from genome assembly GCF_040296465.1 of Streptomyces sp. NPDC002130. NCBI lineage: Bacteria > Bacillati > Actinomycetota > Actinomycetes > Kitasatosporales > Streptomycetaceae > Streptomyces > Streptomyces sp. NPDC002130. Next base: position 5,284 of record NZ_JBEOXI010000352.1, on the reverse strand, counting down.
CGCCCACGGCCAGCAGCTTCTTGGCCAGCCGGTCGGCGGCGTGCTTGGTGTCCAGGAACATGATCACGCGCCCGTCGCGGGCGGCGATCCGGGTCGTGGTGGCGTGCTTGTCGTCGTCCTCGACGTGGAGCAGGTGGTGCTCCATCGTGGTGACCGCGCCCGCGGACGGGTCGACGGAGTGCACCACCGGGTCGTGCAGGTACGTGCGGACCAGCCGGTCGACGTTGCGGTCCAGGGTGGCCGAGAACAGCATCCGCTGCCCGCCCGGGCGCACCTGGTCGAGCAGGGCGGTCACCTGCGGCATGAAGCCCATGTCGGTCATCTGGTCGGCCTCGTCGAGGACGGTGATGTCGACGTGGTCCAGACGGCAGTCACCTCGGTCTATGAGGTCCTTGAGGCGTCCGGGCGTGGCGACGACGACCTCGGCGCCGCTGCGCAGCGCGTTCGCCTGCCGCCCGATCGGCAGGCCGCCGACCACCGTGGTGAGTCGCAGCCGCAGCGCGCGGGCGAAGGGGGTGAGGGCGTCGGTGACCTGCTGGGCCAGCTCACGGGTGGGCACGAGGACCAGGGCCAGGGGCTGCCGGGCCTCGGCCTTCTGCCCGTCGACACGGGCCAGCAGGGCGAGCCCGAAGGCGAGCGTCTTGCCCGAGCCGGTGCGGCCGCGGCCGAGCACGTCACGGCCGGCCAGCGAGTTGGGCAGCGTCGCCGCCTGGATCGGGAACGGCGCGGTCAGGCCCTCGGCGCGCAGCGCGGCCTGCAGCCGCTCGGGCAGGTCGAGGTCGTCGAACGCCTCGACGGCGGGCAGCGCCGGGGTGATGGTGGCGGGCGGTGTGAACTCCCGGCTGGGGGCGGGGCGGCGCCCGCCGCGGCCGCCGCCGGACGCACGGGAGGCGGCGCCTTGGCCGCCCGCCTTACGGGACCGGGACCCGTTGCCGCGGGAGTGGGGGGAGCCGTTGCTCCTGCGAGCCGTACGGTCCATGGGGAACCTTCCTCGATGCGGCACGCGTCGAGGAATGCGCGACGGCACCGAAGGGCCGCAGGCTTCGCAAGAGTTGAGCCGGATAAGAACAAAACGAGCCGAGGCCCGCACCGCGAGGGTGCGGGCCCCGGTCAGGGCATGCGCGTACGCGTCAGGCGGGAACGATGTTCTCGGCCTGCGGGCCCTTCTGGCCCTGCGTGACGTCGAAGGTGACCTTCTGGCCTTCCTGGAGCTCACGGAAGCCAGAGGTGGCGATGTTCGAGTAGTGGGCGAAGACGTCCGGGCCGCCACCCTCCTGCTCGATGAAGCCGAAGCCCTTTTCCGAGTTGAACCACTTCACGGTGCCGGTAGCCATATGAATCTCCCTTGAGGGCAGTACTCAGGGCCCGCACCTTGCGGACCCGTAGTCGCCGAAATGATCACCCTAAGGAGATCCGAGAATCCTCGGAAACAAAAAAGAGTGCTCGTCGACAAAAGGTCGAAAGAGCACTCGAAGTCTCTGGGAACCAAAACTGCAACGCCAGCCAAGGTAGCACAGCCCGCGTCAGAAGGCTCGGGAATCTCGTACCCGGGGTGGACCCGACCACCCCTTCGTACTGCGTTCCGAGTACCGGAGATTGTCGGCAGGCGCACGACGACGGGACAGTCCCCCCACGGAGAGGCTTGGCAGACGTCCGACACCAGATGTGGAGACCTCCTGCCGTGGCAACTTTCCTGTATCGAGTGGGCCGTCTGGCCTTCCGGCGGCGCTGGTACGTCGCCCTGGTCTGGGCGGCCGTCCTGGCCGCCGTCGGGCTGGGCTCCCTCAAGGCCCCGGGGGCCGTCGACGAGGAGTTCTCGATGCCCGGCATCGAGTCCCAGAAGGCGTTCGACCTGATGGAGCAGCGCTTCCCCGGGGCCACGGCCGACAGCGCGACGGCCAGGGTCGTCTTCATCGCGCCGAGCGGCGAGAAGGTCACGGCCGCCGGGAACAGGAAGGCCGTCGAGAAGACCGTGGCCGAACTCGGTAAAGGCCCGCAGGTCGCGAGCGCCGTCGACCCGTTCCGGGCGAAGACGGTCAGCAAGGACGGCAGGACGGCCTTCGCCACGGTCACCTACAAGGTCAAGGCCAACGACCTCACCGACGCCGGCCGCGGCCACCTGGAGCGGACCCTCGACCAGGCCCGGGACTCCGGCCTGACCGTCGAGGCGGGCGGCACCGCACTGTCCGCAGAGGGCGGCCCGGGCGGCGCGGCCGAGGTGATCGGCGTCGCGATCGCCGCCGTCGTGCTCCTGGTCACCTTCGGCTCGCTGGCCGCCGCCGGGCTGCCCCTGCTGACGGCCGTGATCGGGGTCGGCGTCAGCATGGCCACGATCCTCGCCCTGTCCAGCGCCCTTGGCCTGTCCACCACCACCGGCACCCTGGCGATGATGCTGGGCCTCGCCGTCGGCATCGACTACGCCCTGTTCGTCGTCTCCCGCTACCGGGAGGAGCGCGCCAAGGGCCGCACGCCCCAGGAGGCGACGGCACTGGCCGTCGGCACGGCCGGCTCCGCGGTCGTCTTCGCCGGGCTCACCGTCGTGATCGCGCTGGCCGGGCTCGCCGTGGTCGGCATCCCGATGCTCACCAAGATGGGACTGGCCGCGGCGGGCGCGGTCGTCGTCGCCGTACTGATCGCCCTCACCCTCGTCCCCGCCCTCCTCGGCTTCTGGCCGAACGCCGTGCTCAGCCGGCGGGCCCGCAAGAGCGGCCGGATCGCGGAGAGCACCGAGGCCAACGCCGGCACCCGCTGGGCGCGGTTCGTGCTGCGCCGCCCCATCCCCGTCCTGCTCCTCGGTGTCGTCGGCCTCGGCGCCCTCGCCCTGCCCGCCGCCGACCTGCAGCTCGGCATGCCCGGCGACGAGGCCAAGCCCACCTCCACCACCGAGCGCCGGGCCTACGACGCCCTCGCCGAGGGCTTCGGGCCCGGCTTCAACGGGCCGCTGACCATCGTCGTGGACGCCAAGGGCACCGCCGACCCGAAGGCCGCCGCCGGCACGATCGCGAAGGAGATAGGCGGCACCGAGGGCGTCGTGTCGGTCTCCCCGGCCCGCTTCAACGCCGCCGGCGACACCGCCGTCTTCTCGGCCGTGCCCGCCACCGCGCCGACCGACGAGAAGACCAAGGACCTGGTCACCACCATCCGGGACGAGCGCCCCGGCATCGAGTCGGGCACCGGCGCGACGTACGAGGTCACCGGCAGCACCGCGATGAACATCGACATCGCCGAGAAGGTCCAGGACGCGCTGATCCCGTACCTGGTCGTCGTGGTCGGCCTGGCGATCGTGCTGCTGCTGGTGGTCTTCCGGTCCCTGCTCGTCCCGCTCAAGGCGGCCCTCGGCTTCCTGCTGTCGGTGCTGGCCTCCCTCGGCGCGGTCGTGGTGGTCTTCCAGCAGGGCCACGGCGCGGAGCTCCTCGGGGTGGAGCAGACCGGCCCGATCATGAGCCTGATGCCGATCTTCCTGGTGGGCATCGTCTTCGGACTCGCGATGGACTACGAGGTGTTCCTGGTCTCCCGGATGCGGGAGGCCTACGTCCACGGCGAGTCGCCCGCCCAGGCGGTCACGTCCGGCTTCCGGCACAGCGCCCGGGTGGTCGTGGCCGCCGCCCTGATCATGATCGCGGTGTTCGCCGGGTTCATCGGCGAGAGCGACTCCATGATCAAGATGATCGGCTTCGGACTGGCCTCCGCCGTCCTCTTCGACGCCTTCGTCGTACGGATGGCGATCGTGCCGGCCGTCCTCGCCCTCCTCGGCGACAAGGCCTGGTGGCTGCCGAAGTGGCTGGACCGGGCGCTCCCCCGGGTCGACGTGGAGGGCGAGGCCCTCAGCCGGCCGGAGCCGGAACCGGCCGCGGACCCCGCCCGCGACCTGGAGCCGGCCCGCACCTGAGGCAGCCGCACCCAGGGCCGCCCGTGGCGAAGGACACGGGCGGCCCCTCGCGCGTTCCCGCCCGACGTCGACCACGATGGTCCCAGCCCCACCGACCGGAGAGCCCGATGAACATCACTCTGGAGCGGCGCTACCAGGATCGCCTCGAGGAATTCTCGGCACGCCACGTGTTCCTCGTCGACCTGGCGATGGTCCTGGCACTGATGGGCTGTACCGCCCTCGGCGGAACGCTCACCATGCCCGGTGCCGACCCGCCGGACCATGACAAGACCGCCACCGCCCTCATGGGCGTGGCCTGCCTCGTCCTGCTCAAGCACCGCACCCACCCGCGCACCGCCGTCGTCGTGGCCGGGATCTGCACGGTGGCCGCGGTCGCGCTCGGCTACCTGGTCACGCCCCTGCTGCTGGCACCGGTCATGGCTGCCCTCTACTGGCTGGCCGCGCAAACCGACCGCAAGGTCACCCGCGTCCACGGTCTGTCCACCCTGCTGGCGGTGACGCTCGCGGCGGTGTTCTCCGGTTCCATGAACCACGTCTCGCTGCTGCTCCGGACGATCGGTCCGATCTTCTGGCTGATGCTGCCGCTCGCCGCCGGCAAGATGACGCAGCTGCGGCGCGCCTACCTCCAGTCGCTGCAGGCCCGGGCCGAACACGCCGAGCGCACCAGGGAGGAGGAGGCCCGCCTGCGCGTCACCGAGGAGCGGGTGCGCATCGCCCGGGAGCTCCACGACGTGGTGGCCCACCACATGGCCTTGGCCAACGCCCAGGCCGGAACGGCCGCACACCTCGCCCTCACCAGCCCCGAACAGAGCCAGAAGATCCTCACCGACCTGACCGGCACCACGTCCTCCGCGCTGCGGGAACTGAAGGCCACGCTCGGCCTGCTGCGCGACGACGACGACGCCCCCGGTTCCCTGGGACTGGAACCGTCCCCGGGTCTGTCCCGGCTGCCCGAGCTGGTCTCGGCGTGCGAGTCGGCGGGCCTGGAGGTCACCGTCACCACGCAAGGGGAACCGCAGCCGCTGTCGCCCGGCGTCGACCTGACCGCGTACCGGATCGTGCAGGAGGCCCTCACCAACGTCACCAAGCACGCCACGGCCGAGGCCGCCCACGTGCTCCTCGCCTACACCGGCTCCCGGCTGCTGATCACCGTCACCAACGACGGCCCCAGCGAACCGGCGGTCGCCCGGGGCCGCGGCTTCGGCGTGATGGGCATGCGCGAACGCGCCCTCTCCATCGGCGGCGAGCTGTGCGCGGGCCCCCGCCCCCAGGGCGGCTTCGAGGTCACCACCGCGCTGCCCCTGCAACCCTCCCCCCACCTCGCCGAAGGAACCACCGCATGACCATCAGGGTGCTGCTCGCCGACGACCAGGCCCTGCTGCGGGCCACCTTCCG
>NZ_JBEOXI010000351.1:0-6850 GCF_040296465.1 Streptomyces sp. NPDC002130 | reverse complement strand
AGTGGGCGCGGGCGTACGTCGAGTTCGCCGCCGGGGAGAAGCGAAAATACCTGCACGACCTGGGCCTGCGGATCATCCCCACCGTCGGCGGGGAACGTGGACCTGCTGCAGACGCTCACGCACGCCAGGCTCGCCGCCCCGTGAGGTCGAGGGCGGCTGCCAGGCTCGAGCAGCAGCGCGACCAGCCTGAGTTGGGCGTCGAAGGACAGCCCCGCCTCGGGCTCGTCGCCGAGTACGTGTACGGGACGGACCGCTGGGAAGGCTTCCGTGTGCACCCGCTGCCGGCTTCGGTGGCGGCGGCGTGCACGGCTACAACTCGTTGGAGGGCACGTTCCTCGGAGGCTGCATCTTCTCGGGGATGAAGGCCGGCCGGGCGATGGCGCGGGAGGTCTGATCGAGGCAGGCACCGCCGGCGCGGCGGTCGTCGCTGTCATGCGCGCGGCGGGGAGGCCCCTGAGCCGCCGGCCGCCGCGTCCTGAGCAGCACTGTCACCTGTGACCGGCCGCCCGCGGGTCTGCGCCCGCCCACGCAGCACACCGAGTTCGTAGGTGGCCAGCACTATCAACCACAGAGCGGTGATGGGGATGACAAACCACAGCATCGCGGCACTGAACGGCCCCAGCGCGTCGTGGTCGGCCGCCTGGAGCACGACGTAGGCGATGTACGCGGCGTAGAAACCGGTGAAGAGAACGCCCTCCCACCGTGCGATCGCCAGGCCGGTGAAGGCGATCGGGAGCAGTGCCAGGGACACCGCGAGCATGATCGGCAGGTCGAAGCGGATGGCCCCGGCCGCGATCTCGATCGGCGCGATGAGTGAGGTCATCCCCAGAACGGCACCTATGTTGAACATGTTGCTGCCCACGATGTTTCCGATCGCCAGGTCGCGCTCGCCTCGGATCGCCGCGACCATGCTCGTCGCGAGTTCGGGAAGGGATGTCCCGACGGCCACCACCGTGAGGCCGATGACCAGGTCACTCATTCCCCATGCCGCCGCGAGGTCGCTCGCCGCGGTGACGAGTAGCCGTGCCCCGATCACGAGCAGCGCCACCCCGGCGATCACGAGAGCGCTGTTGAGGAGGACCGGGTGCGAGGTGTCGCCGCCGGTAGGCGTCGTCTCGCCCGCGCTGTCACCGGCCGGGGCGTCCAATGCCTCGGTGGCGCGGTCTCCGTCCTGTTTGCGCGCGATGACGATCGTCGCGGTCGTATAGGTCACGAGGCCGGCGAACAGCAGCAGACCGTCGAGGAAGCTGATCGTGCCGTCGAGGGCCACCAGAAGCACGACCAGAGAGAACAGCACCATGATGGGGATGTCGACTCGCACGATCCGGGACGTCGCCACCAGAGGGGCGACGATCGCGGTCAGCCCCAGGATGAGCAGGATGTTCGCGATGTTGCTGCCCACCACGTTGCCGACGGCCAACCCCGGGTATCCGCTCAGCGCGGCATCGACGCTTACCGCGAACTCCGGCGCCGAGGTGGCGAAGGCGACGACGGTGAGTCCCACCACCAGCGGGGAGATCCCGAGGGTCGCGGCCAGACCGCCGGCGCCCCGCACCAGCACTTCGCCGCCGCCGATGAGCAGGACGAACCCCACCGCGAGCGCGGCCACCGTCAGGGCGCTCATGTCAGCTCCGATCGGGTGGTGATGAACCCCGGTCCGGCTGGCGGTGACGGCCTTGTTGCATTACCCATGGGTCGATGATCCCGTGCCGGACTCCGGTCTGTCGATGCGCCGGCAGCGATTCAGCCGGCGGAGGCGACCGCCAGCGGCAGGACAGCCGGGACCCCGGACGAGCGGAGATGCCGGGCTGCCTCGGTGATCGTCCACCCCGTCCCGAGCAGGTCGGCGACCAGGAGGACGGGGCCGTCGGACGCTGTCGACGGGCCGGAGAACGTGCCCCACAGCTGGGCCACGCGGTAGGCCGAGTTCTGGGCGGTCACCGTCGGGAGCGCCTCGTCGCGGCTGAGTTCGCCGAGGTAGTCCATACGGCCCATCTGTGACAGCGCGCGCGCCAGGCTCTGCACGAGGATCGGGTGCTCGCCGGTGAGTAGCGCCGCGACACCGGTCGGGCGGTCGTCCCAGCCCCACTCGCGCAGGACCGGTACGCAGGCGCGGGCCAGCCACTCGGGTGCGTCCTGGTCGGGCTCGGCGAGCAGGGCGCGCAGCTTCTGGCCCAGGCCCAGATCGGTGAGGCGTGCCAGAGCGCGGCCCTCCGCGGGACCGTCGGCGATCTTGCCCTTGAGCGGGACGTCGAGCTTGGCCAGGCCGGTGGGCCGCTGGCGGCGCGGAGGCAGCAGCACGCCGGGCCGCTCGAGCGCTTCGCGGGCCGGGTCAGCGCGCCCGAGTCGACGGAGGTGGTGCGTCGCTGGGGTCCGGGGGCGCAGATACGGCCAGTTCACGGGCGCCAGCCCGGGGAGAAGATCGGCTCGGTTCTGTACTCGCCACGCGCAGGTCCGCGCACCTGTCCGGACGCCAGTGGGTAACAGCGGAAACGCGTAACGATACTGGTTTCCGGGTGCTGTTGAGTCGCGGTTGATCAGGGGCCGGGTTCTTGGTGGAGTTCGGGGTAGGCGCTCCAGGTGGCGCCGCTGATGAATGCGTGGCGTTCGGTTGTTTGAGCTCTGTATCCGAACTGGGTTGCCGCGATCGCCGGGGGAATGCTGCGGACCAGCTCGCGCATCGCGCTGTTGCGTGCGCCTCGAAGATCGATCCCGTTGTCGCGGAGCTTGCCCATCAGGGTCTGCGGGTTGATGTGATGACCTGCAGTGACCCCGGGAAATAGCCACTGGGATGTTCGGTTGGCAGCGGTGGTCATGTTGGGGCGATGGGCGATGAGTGCGGTCACCGGGTCGGCGAGCGGATGCGGGAGTGCTACCTCGGCGTCGGCGAAGCGGATCCACAGGCCGTCGCTGTCGTCGGTTCTCAGTGCGTCCAGTCGGATGGCGGCGATGCGCGAAACTGGTTGCGCGCAGATCAGCAGCAGGACCGTGGCGGCTTTGACCCACACCGGGGTCTCTCGCCGTTCCAGAATCGTGGCCAGCTGAGCGTAGCGCTCATCGTCGCTGGTCATGGGACTGGTTCGAGCCCGTCGGTGGGGGAACGCGAGGTGGGCGGCCATGTGTTGGTGCTTGATGCACCACTTGACGAACATCCTGGCGGTGCTGCGGGTGGTCGGCCCGGTAACGAGCCAGGTGTCGATATCGGACTGTGTCGCTTCCGCCAGCGCAGTGTTACGGGTGTAGAGCCAGTTGACGAAGTCGATCGCCACGGTGATCTCCTGTTTGGCGTTGGCGATCGGCCCGTTCTCCAGGGGTTGGCGCTGCGCGCGGGCGCGGAGGTTGCGCAGGTGATGCCAGGTGGCGAATCCGGTGATGACCTGCTGCGATTGGTGGATTGGTGTGGAGGCGAGCTTTTTCTCGAGCCAGCTGGTGAAGCGGTCGAGGTTGCGGTCATAGGGCGCGAGGATTCCGCAGCTGATGAACAGGTCCCGTAGGTGACGTGCGGTGCGCTCGGCGGGGTAGTGGGCGAAGGTGTCGTGACTGATGGTCAAGCGGTGTTGCGCGAACCCGTCCAGGAGCTGGCGCACGTCGGGATTGCGTAGCCAGATGAGCGCACTTCGCGGGTGGTCCTGGCTGGTCAGCGCATCGAGTAGCGGTTTCAGCTCGGCCGAGACGAATCCGGTGTCGGCGGTGGTGAGCAGGGCGGTCAGGTCGTCGGTGAGGCAGCATCGGGCGCAGAGTCCGCGCCGGTGGGGTTCGTCCTGATCGCCGCAGCGGGTGCAGATCAGGCGGGGATCGTCGATCCCTGCACAGTCGGTGCAGATGGCCTGGTTGCCTGAGAGTCCGGGGAGGAGCCGGTCCGGGGTCAGGCAGCGAGGACACGTTCCGCGGCGACGGGTGGCCTGTTGGTAGCAACGGCGGCAGACGAAGCCCTCTGGCCAGCGCACGCCGCGAGGCTGGCGCTCGTCGTCGCACCGTGTGCAGTGGTACTTCGATGTGTCAGCCATGTGTGTCGCCTGCGCGGGGGTCCGTCTACGCCGGTGGGCCGGGTCGGTGGATGTGGGCCCGCTTCGGTCGCAGCGGACCATCAGCTGAGGGGGAGACGTCGGTGGCGGTGCGCCGCGAGGGTGCGGCGTCGACACGGAAGTCGCAGAGGTCCTCGACGCTGCAGTCCAGAACGTGGCACAGGGCGCCGAGCAGCGCCAGGGGCAGCCGGTCCGGGGTGCGTCCGAGGAGGCGGTAGAGCTGCGAGGCGGAGAGCTCGATGCCGACCTCATGCAGCGGGGTGATCAGGTCAGACAGGTTGTGCATGTCTCGGTCGGTCATGACTTGGCGTAGTCGCCACTGGTAGGCGATCCGGTGCTTCATGTCTCGTTCGTCCTTTCGGGCAGGCGGCCGGCTGCGGCACGTAGGGCGGCGGCTACGACGCGGCTGCGGTAGTCGGGGGAGACGAAGGTGTAGAGCGAGGTGGTCGAGGCGTACTCGTGTCCGACTTGCTCTTGGATGAAGCGGGTGTCGTAGCCGGACTCGACAAGCAGCGTGACGTAGCTGCGGCGCAGGGAGTGAAAGTCCAGTCCGGGGTCGGTCAGGCCGGCTGTGTCACAGAGTTCGGCGAAGCTGTGGGACAGTGCCCCGTTCGAGATTCGTTCGGATCGTTCGGTTGGAAACAATGCGGTCCCGGTGGTGCGGTCGAAGCTGGTGCGCCCCTGGTCGATCCACTGCTCGAGGCAGTCGATCACCCACGCGGTCTCTGGGACGGTCAGTACGCCGCGCCGTTTGGCGGGGGATCCTTTGCCGGGCTTGCCGTACCGGACGTAGCAGACCCCGAATCGGCCGAACTGCCGTGCACGCGGATTCGGCCCAAAATCCGTCAGGTCCAGCATGCGAACTTCGTTGCGGCGCAGGCCCCATGCGTAGGCGACCTTGGTGATCGTCGCGGTTCGCAGCGCGACCATCGCCCCCTTCGTGCCGACCTCGTAGCGGCGGGTGACCTGCTCGTCCGCGGTATCGCACAGGTCCTGCAGCTCGTCGGTGGTGTACGCCCGTTTGCGTGGGTCGCCGGGACCCTCGTGGACGTGGCGGGCCGAGTTGGCCTCGGTAATGACCTGTACGGGATGCGTGGCGAACCGGTCCTGGCATTGCTCGGCCCACTCGTAGGCCGGGTCGAGCAGGTAGTCCATGAAGTGCCGCAGCGCACCTTGATAGTTCAGGACGGTGCTGTGCGCTATGCCGTGGACTCCGCGTAGTTCGGTGATCCAGTCATCGGCCATCGCTGGCGTCCAGGTCCAGGGGCCGTCGGCATCGCAGAAGTCCCGGAACCGCCGTATCGTGGCCACCCGCGCCGAGATCGTGCCGGCAGACAGGTTTCGTGCCAGCTGCTGGTGAGACCAGCCGGTGACCATCGCCTCGAACACCGAGGCTTCCGGACGTAGAACAGCGATACCGTCGGCCAGCTGCAACCGCGCCGACCCTGGAGGAAGATCCTGCTGCGACATCTCGCACCGCCCAAAAATGGCTCGCGTCTTGTGCGAAAGTGTCGCATGAAATGCGAATCGCGACAAGAGGCCGCAGGTAGCAGCGCCGCCACCATCCCGCCATCGGCTGGCGGTCACGGTCCAACAAGGGCGGAAGCGCTGGCCCGGCACCTGCTCACGCGCAGGTCACGAGGCCAGTCGGGCACTACGGGCGAGGGGCAGTTCGGGGAGGGGTCGAGTTCGCACAATCTACAACTCGGCATCGTTTACCTTACATAATTACTATTATCGGCTAAAAGTATGGCTATCGTCGGGCCAGTCTGGCGGCTAGACTGGACGGCATGACGACAGTGCCACTGGGTGAAGCCAAGGACAAGCTCTCCGCGCTGGTCGATAGCGCCGAAACCACGCACGACATCATCACGATCACCAAGCACGGCAAACCCGCCGCGGTGCTGATGTCTGCCGACGACCTCGAATCGCTGCACGAGACGATCTACTGGCTCTCACGTGCCGGTGTCCGCGACGACGTCGCTACCGCCGACGCCGAGTACGCTGCCGGCCACACTGCCTCCATCGACGACCTGCGCGCGGAACACGGCCTGCCGCCGAAATGAGCGACGCTCCCACAGACTCGTCCGACCCGTACCGGGTCGAAGTCGCATCCCCAGCTCGCCGCGACCTTCAACGTCTCCCATCCCGGATCGTCCACGCCGTCATCGAATTCATCTCCGGACCCCTCGCCGAGAACCCTCACCGGCTCAGCAAACCGCTACGCGACGACCTCGACGGTCTCCACAGCGCCCGCCGCGGCGACTACCGAATCCTGCTCCACATCGACGACCCCAACCACACCATCGTCATCGTCAGAATCGACCACCGTGCCCACGCCTATCGCACCTAGGGGTAAAGCCATACGTGCGAGAGACATTGAGATACAGCTGGTGCCGCGGTAGCGCAGTCGACACAGACTCGATCAACCTCGAAATGTGATGCCCGAAGGTTCCACCACACCAGGGTCATGGCCGTTGACGCTAAGTAGTTGACGCGCCGCGATGACCTGAACATCTTGGTATGGCCCTGGGCCGACAATCAGTCTCGCGATTGTTGTCTCTGCCGCCGGACGCCAATGGGTGCCGAGGTTGATCGCGAACGCGGTGAAGGGCGAGAGACCGTAACCGCTGAGGCGGAGTTCGCCGAACAGAGGGTTAGTGCTGGTCGTCGGTGGCGCTGTGTGGGTCATGACACGAAACTCCTGTTCGGCCTTGAACGAGTCATCTTTGTGCCGGGCGCCGCGCACGAGGTCGACCAGAAGAGCGGCCCGCACGACCTGGTGACCGACGCCGACCGCAAGGCCGAGCTGTACCTGACCGATG
>NZ_JBEOXI010000350.1:0-6853 GCF_040296465.1 Streptomyces sp. NPDC002130 | reverse complement strand
TGGACGGCGGTCTTTCCAGGTGGTGGCACAGGTGGAGTGATGCCAATACCGTTGACATCTACCTATCAGCAGCGAATTGGCGAGTTGCATGTCAATGGCCACGAAGTTCTCCCCGTAGGCGGCCAGTAGTTCTCCCCGCTGGTGGCCACGGGTTCTCCCCGGTGGCGGCCAGTTGTTTTTCCCCACCCGCTTTCTGATTTGGGTTAGCTGAAGGGCTTCACCCCCTTGCCGGTGGTGGCTTCGGTGAGGCGGAAGGAGTCGCCGTCGGTGACGACGACGTGCGCATGGTGCAGGAGCCGGTCAACGGTGGCGGTGGCCAATGTTTTGGGCATGATCTCGTCGAAGCCGGAGGGGTGCAGGTTGCTCGAGACGGCAATCGCTCGGCGTTCGTAGGCAGCGTCGACGAGGCGATAGAATCCTTCGGCGGCGTCTTCAGAGACCGGGAGCAGACCGATGTCGTCGACGATGATCAGGTCGGAGCGGATGATCCTCGTCAGGGCTCGGGCGATGGAGTCGTCGGCACGGTGCCGGCGGACCAGGGCACCGAGGTCTTCGATGGTGAACCAAGACACCGCCAGCCCAGCTTCGACTGCGGCCTGCCCGAGTGCCTCGGTGAAGTGAGACTTGCCAGTTCCCGAAGGCCCACAGACGCAGAAACATTCACGCCGCCCGACCCACTCCAGGGTGCGGAGCGCGTCCTGGGTGGCGCGGGGAATCGACGATTTCGTTTCGTCCCAGTCGCCGAAGGTCTTGCCGGTAGGGAAACCCGCGCGTTTGCGGCGAGTGTGCAGGTTCGCCCGGTCCCGGCCGGCGGCTTCCTCAGCGAGGAGAACCCGCACGACTTCGGCGGGGTCCCAGCGTTGGGCTTTCGCGGTCGGGATGATATCGCTCAAGGACCTGCGGATATGGGGCAGTTTCAGGCGTTTAGTCAGGTCGATCGCCTCGGCCAACGGGTCGCCGTTAGCGCTGGTAACAGTGCGCAAAGGGGTGCTCATCAGGCGTCATCGCTTTCATCGTCAGTAGTGGCTGGGCTGGCCGGCGCTGGTGTCTGGCCGAAGGTGGACCAGGCGGCGGTGCCCGGTTGCAGAGTGTGGTTCTCGCTGCGACGGACCGGATCAGCGTGTTCGTGGGTGACTTGGTAGTCGAGGATCGAGATCAGGTCCCGATCGGCGAACCGGCCGGTCATCGCCGCCGTCCCCAACGCTCTGTCGACTGCGTCCGGGGAGTGCAGCTTCGAAAGGTCCACGGCCTCGGCCATCTTCGCCCTGATGCGGCGCGCTCCCGCGGCGGCAGCCTCGACCAGCCAGCTGTTGGCACCCTGGCCCAACTGTAGGAAGGCGAGCTCGGCGGCGGTACGAGGCTTGGGCACCCGGTCGGCGGCGTCGCGGTCTGGGCGGGGTGGGTAGTGGTCGTTGTCGAGGACCGGTGAACCGGGTTGGCCGCGGCGGTGCCGCGCGACTTCGACTGCACCGCCATCATTGTCGACGGCGGTCACGATCAGCTCCTCACCATGGAAGCGGGCCCAGACCCGAGTGTCGATCAACGTGTGCGGCACCGAATACCGCACCCCTTCCACCGAGATCGTCGACTCCCAGTTCACCCGCCGGGTAGTGCCGAACACCGCGGTGAACGGAGATTTCGGCAGCGGATGCAGCCGCTGCAACTCTTCGGCCAGCCGCTCGACCGGCCGCCGCCGAGTAGAGCTGTGGACGCGGGTGTTGACGTCGGTGCAGAACTGCCGGCAAGCCGACTCGAGCTCACCGAAAGAGTGATACTGCTCGCGCAGGTTCACCTCCTTCGGCAACAGGTCGGCTTTGGCGATCCGCACCGTCGCCTCACTTCCTCCCTTCGACTCCGGATCAGCAGGTAAACACGTCCGCAGCGTCGTGCCGTAATGCCGTGCCACCTCCACGATCTCCGGATTGCGGACCGCGATCCCGGCCACGTGATCGATCGTCGCGGTCTTCTCGTTGTCGGTGAGGACATAGACCGGAACCCCGCCCAAGCGGCGGAATGTCGCATCCAAACACGCCGCCACCGTCGGCAATGTCTTGTCCCAGATCGGGATCACCACCCGAAATCGCGACCACGCCAACCATGCGCAGAACAACGTCGTCTTCCGGCCGGAAATCGTTGGCCCGTCACCGAAGTCGTACTGTAACCACAGCCCAGGTTCGGTTACCCACGGCCGATACACTCGCCGCCGACCAGCCCGAAACTGGGCCTTCGCCTCCGCGACCGTCCGGCGCGTGGTCCGCTCACCGCCGGTGAACCCCAGCGCGACGATCCGTTCGTGGATGACATCCGCGCGGACCTTGCCCTGCGAGCGGACCACCAACTCCTCGATCTTCGGCAGAAAGTCGTCGATCGCCCGCGCTCGATGCCGCCGGCGGTCCGGCGGCTGCCCCGCAGCGCGCATCTGCACATACCGGGCCACCGTGTGGTGATCACACCCAGCCAGCTCCGCCGCCGCCCGATAACTACCCGTGAGGTCGTACGCCTCCAAAATTTCCATGATCTCCCTGCTCGATTTCATCCACCCAGCGTTGCCGGGACCGAATCTGACTCACAGCAGGTGGGGAACTATCTGGCCGTACGCGGGGAGAAACCATGGCCACAAAATGCGCCATAAATGGCCGCCAGTGGGGAGCTTACGATGGCCGTCGACAATGGTGCCGGCGCAGAGGTTCCATGCGAGTCGGTGTGTGGTGGGGGTGTCAGTGAGTTCACCTTCGGTGAGGGCTGTTTCGATGATGTCGCTGATGGCATCGACCCAGTAAGCGAAGGCTGCGCCGTTGTCGATGGTGGGTTCGAGGGTGAGTTTCATCCCGGCGCGCAGGTTGGTGTTCTCGGCGATTTGATGTGCGAGGGACGTGAAGATCGCTGTCAGCTTCTCCCCCGCTGTGGTGCTCGGGCCGGTGGCTGTTGCTTCGCTGATGGATTCGTTGACGGTTCGGTTCCAATCAGCGATGAGGCTCCCTGCGATGGCTTCCTTGGACGGGAAGTGGAAGTAGATGGCGCCCTTGGTGAATGCTCCGGTAGCGAGGATGGCATTGATGCTACTGGCGCCGTATCCGTCGGTGTCGAAGTGTTGTGCGGCTACTGAGACGATCGCTTCTCGTGTTCGCACTGCTCGGGCTTGTGTGGTGCGTGCGGTGCTGCCGGTGGGGCGGCCGATGTGGGGCCGAATAGTATTGCTCATGGTCACAGGTGCTTTCTGTGGCTTGGTCCTGGTGGTGTTGCTGCACTGCCAGGACCTCTGTTGTTTTTGAGGGTGGGGCTGCTGAGGCGCTGGGCCTCGCCGGTGTCAGTGCGCTGCTGCGAGTTCGCGGTCGGTGGTGTTCTCTGAGGACCGGAGGTCGGGCAGTGGCGGGCTCGTGAATCCTGCTTCCCGGGCTGCGATATCGAACTTCTCGTACCGGCGCCACGCTGTCGAGATTGCGACGGGCGGTTTCGATTCCATCGCGATGGTCTCCCATGTGAGGTTCGGGTTCGTGAGCTTGCGGACTGCGGTGTCCTTCACGTCCTTCTTGAGATTCGAGGTGGCGATGAACGCCATGAGGTCGTCCATTGCGGTGTCGCCGTCGGCGGCTTGGGCCTCTTCGGTGTCTTGACGGTTCAGTGCCTCTGTCGCGGTTTCTTGAGGGTCGAAGTCGTCGTGACGTTCAGCCATCATTGCGTCGGCGAAAAACGGTTCTGCAAAGTCCGCAAGATCGTCTCCCCGGTCGATCTGTGTCACCGTGTTTGTCGTGTCCTCGTTTCGTTCCGCTTC
The DNA here is from genome assembly GCF_040296465.1 of Streptomyces sp. NPDC002130. Lineage (NCBI taxonomy): Bacteria > Bacillati > Actinomycetota > Actinomycetes > Kitasatosporales > Streptomycetaceae > Streptomyces > Streptomyces sp. NPDC002130. Next base: position 3,081 of record NZ_JBEOXI010000350.1, on the reverse strand, counting down.
GACCAGCTCTGCAACATTGGGATCGGTCTCTCCGCGAGAGGTGGAGTCGCGGAAAGGTTCCCGGCTCACGGTCAGATCAGTCGCAATGCTCTTTGCATGCTCACTGTCGGTGACGTTTTCGACGATCGCACGGTAGGCGGCGTACGCGGACGAGGGTGACGTGCGGGTTGTCCGAGGTGCCCGGCCGCTGGACCAGGTAGCCGGTGTTGATCGGCGCGTCCTCGGGGGCGTCGAGGAGGACCAGGGCGCCGGAGGCGAGTTCCCCGGCGCACAGGTAGCGGGGCAGCACGCTGAACCCGGCACCTGCCGTGACCAGGGCCAGGACGGCCCGCAGATCCGGTACCGAGACGGCGGCGCGGCAGTTCAGCCGGCGGCCGAAGACGTGCCGCCAGTAGCGGCGCACGATGGGCAGGTCCTCGGCGTACGTGATCAGCGGGATGTCGTGCAACGCGGCGGGCCCGTCGCCGGCGGGGCGCTCCGCGGCACGGTCCGCCCAGGCGGGGGCGGCGACCAGGACGAACTCCTCGTCGGTCAGCGGCACCGCGGACAGGGTGCGGCCGCGGGGCCGGGTGGTGGCGATCACCAGGTCGTGGCGGCCGGCGCGCAGTTCGTCGAGCAGGGGCTCGGTCAGTCCCGTCGTGACGCGCAGCCGTACGCCCTCGGTGACCAGCGGGGCGAGGGCGGGCAGGGCCCGGGTGGAGAGCAGCTCGGCGGGCCCGGCCAGGTGGACCGGCTCGGCGTGCGACTCCTCCCGGGGGCCGTGACCGGTGGCTGCCGCGAGGGCGTCGAGGGGGGCCGCCACACGAGTCGCGAGTTCGTGGGCCACGGCGGTGGGGGCGACGCCGCGCGGCAGCCGTTCGAACAGCTCCCGGCGGGTCTGCCGCTCCAGCGAGCGGATCTGCGTGGTGACGGTCGGCTGGGACAGGCCCAGCAATTGCGCGGCGGCCGTGAAGGAGCCGGACCGGTAGACGGCCAGGAAGGTGCGCAGCAGGTTGAGGTCGGGCTGCGCGGGGGTGCCGGTCGTGCCGAGCGGATCGATGGGCCTCACGCGATCGACCCTAGCGCGCTCCGCCATGGGAAAACCTATGGCTGCCATTGGGCCGCCCATTGGAAAACCTGGGGCCCGGGCGCCTACGGTCGTCATCGTCCGAGTCAACGCCGCACTGCTCGACCGCGGCCCGTCTCTTGGAGATGCACCCACCATGTCGAAGATCCTCTTCGTCGTCACCGGCGCCGACACCTGGACCCTGGCCGACGGCACCGGGCACCCCACCGGCTTCTGGGCCGAGGAGGCCGTCGCCCCGTACGAGACGTTCCGGGCCGCCGGTCACGAGGTCGTCGTGGCCACGCCCGGCGGTGTCGAGCCCCCCGTCGACCGGGCGTCCCTGGCTCCCGAGGTGAACGGGGGGCAGGAGAACGCCGACCGGATCGCGAAGGCATTGGAGTCCTTCACCGAGCTGCGGCATCCCGTGCGGCTCGAGGACGTCCGGCTGGAGGACTACGCGGCCGTCTTCTACCCCGGTGGCCACGGCCCGATGGAGGACCTCGCCGTGAACGCCGACTCCGGCCGGCTGCTCGCCCGGGCCCTGGAGTCGGGCAGGCCGCTCGGTGTCGTCTGCCACGGGCCGGCCGCGCTGCTGGCCGCTGTCGGGGCCGACGGCCGCAACGTCTTCGCCGGCTACGAGGTCGCGGCGTTCACCAACGCCGAGGAGATCCAGGGCGGTCTCGCCGACCGTGCCGCGTGGCTGCTCCAGGACCGCCTGACCGAGGCCGGGGTGACCGTGCGGGCCGGGGAGCCGTGGGCCCCGCACGTGGTCACCGACCGCAATCTGGTCACGGGCCAGAACCCCGCGTCGTCGGCCCCGCTGGCGGAGGAACTGCTGAAGCGGCTGGGCTGAGCAGGCGCGCCCGCCCGGGCCGGGGGAGCTCAGCGCCCCAGCAGCAGCTCCGCCCACACCTGCTTGCCGCCGCTGACCGGCAGGGTGCCCCAGGTCGCGGCGAGGGCCTCGACGAGGAGGATGCCCCGGCCGCCGGTGGCCTCCCAGCCGATGCTGGTCGGTCTGACCGGTGAGCGGGGGGAGGCGTCGGCGATGGCGATGCGCAGGCGGTTGTTGACGAGGGTGAGGTCCATCCGGACCTTGCCGTCGGTGTGGACCAGGGCGTTGGTGACGAGTTCGGAGACGACGAGGAGCGCGGCGTCGTGGTCCACGCTGACGCCCCAGGAACGCAGGGTGCGCCGGGCGAAGCGGCGGGCGTGCCCGACGGCCTGCGGCACCCGCCAGACCGTCCAGCTCTCCCGGAGCGGGCGCAGGTCCATGCCGTCGTAGCGCAACAGGAGCAGGGCGACGTCGTCGCTGCGCGGGGCGTCGCCCAGGAGGGCGTCGGCGACCAGCCCCAGGTCGGCGGGTGCGGCGTCCGCCAGCCGCTCGGCGAGGTGGTTCATGCCTTCGTCGATGTCGGAGTCGGGCGTCTCCACGAGCCCGTCCGTGGCCAGGGCGATCAGGGTGCCGGGCGGGAGCCGCAGCGGGCTCATGGGGAAGTCGGCCCGGGTGACCACCCCGAGGGGCGGGCCGCCCTCGGCCTCCGCGATCTCGGTCCGGCCGTCGGGGTAGCGCAGCACCGGCGGCAGGTGCCCGGCCCGCACGCACCAGGCGGCGCCCTCCTCCAGGTCGACGTCTACGTAGCAGCAGGTGGCGAAGAGGTCGCTCTCCATGTCGGTCAGCAGCCGGTTGGCGTGGGCGACCACCACGTCCGGCGGGTGCCCCTCGACGGCGTAGGCGCGCAGGGCCGTGCGCATCTGGCCCATGAGGGTGGCCGCGCCGGCGCTGTGGCCCTGGACGTCGCCGATGACGAGGGCGACGTGGTGATCGGGCAGCGGGATGACGTCGTACCAGTCGCCGCCGAGTTCCAGCCCGGCCGTGCTGGGCAGGTAGCGGGCGACGGCCACCGCGCCCGGCAGCCGGGGCAGGCTGCGCGGCAGCAGCTGGGCGTGTTCACCTCCGGCGGCACCCAGTCCAACCTCCAGGCCCTGCTGCTGGCCCGCGAGGAAGCCAAGAGCAACGACCTCGCCGAACTGCGCAT
>NZ_JBEOXI010000349.1:0-6864 GCF_040296465.1 Streptomyces sp. NPDC002130 | reverse complement strand
GTCGATCCCGGACGACGCGGTGGAGGACGCGCTGCGCGACGCCGCCCTGTACGACGTGATCACGCGCCGCCCGGGTGGCATCCACAGCAGGGTGGAGCAGGACGGCCGCAACTTCTCCGGCGGGCAGCGCCAGCGCCTGGAGATCGCGCGGGCGCTGGTGCGCCGCCCGAGCATCCTGGTGCTCGACGAGGTGACGAGCGCGCTGGACGCGGAGACCGAGCAGGTCGTGATGGACAACCTGCGCCGGCGCGGCTGCGCCTGCGTGGTGATCGCACACCGGCTGAGCACGGTGCGCGACAGCGACGAGATCGTCGTCCTGCAGCACGGCACGGTCGTGGAGCGGGGACGGCACGAGGACCTGGTGGCCCGCGGCGGCGCGTACGCGGCACTGGTCAGGGAGCGGTGAGATGACGGCCGTTCACGAAGGGCACGACGGCGACCTCGTGCTGGGCGCCTTCGGGCACATGGGCTCGCGCATCGACTGCGCCGGGTTCAACCGGCTCGACCTCGAAGGCCCGCAGGTGCTGTGGCTGGTCGCGTCCGGCGCCGTGGACCTGTTCGCCGTCGACGCCGGACAGCAGGGCCACTGGCACCACTTGGGCCGGCTGGAGGCGGGTTCGCTGGTGCTCGGCCCGGTGCCGGGACCGCAGCACACCCTGGTGGCCCGGCCCCTGCGGGACTGCGTGGTGCACCGCATCGGCCTGCGCGAGCTGTACCAGCCCGCCAACACGGCGACCTGGTCGTACGACGAGTACGGCAACCCGCAGTACGTGCCGCCGACGACGAGTCCGCTGGAGTACGCGCTCGCCCTCGGGGTCGGCCGCAGCCTGTCCATCCTCTTCCAGGCGCCGATGGCGACCGAGCGGGCCGCCGCGCCCACGGACGACGACGTGTTCTGGATGCAGGTGCCGCCGGGCAGCGTGCAGTACGGCTCGCTCTACGGCGCGGAGGCCGCGGCCGATCTGCTGATGGACCCCGCGCTGTGGCAGTCGATGGTCGACCAGCAGTACCGGCTGCTCACCACGCTGGACCGCTGGATCGAGCAGCTGGAGCGCACCCACGAGACGCGCACGGCCGAGGGCATCAAGGCCGGTGAGGCGGTGCGCGCCCAGGCCGACCAGACGCTCCTCGCCTCCATCGGGAAGCGGTCGGGCAAGCGGACCACCTCGGCCGACGCGGACGCCACGTACGCGGCGTGCAAGCTGGTCGGGCAGGCGGCCGGGATCCGGATCACCGAGCCGACCCAGAAGGGCACCGGCGGCGACCGCCTCGACCCGGTCGAGCAGGTCGCCCTGGCCTCGCGCGTCCGGACCCGGGCCGTGCGGCTCGACGGCCGCTGGTGGCGGGACAACGTGGGGCCGCTGGTCGGTCAACGGGCCCTGTCGGGCGCGCCGGTGGCGCTGCTGTGGCGGCGCGGCGGCTATGTCGCGGTGCATCCGTCGACCGGGCGTGAGACGCCGATCGAGAAGGCCAACGCCGAGGAGTTCGAGCCGCGCGCGGTGATGTTCTACCGTCCGCTTCCGGAGCGGGGGCTCAGTCCGCTGGGGCTGCTGCGGTTCTGCATGCAGGGCATGCGCGGTGATCTGACGGGCCTGTTGCTCAGCGGTCTGGTCACGGTGGCGATCGGCGCGCTGGTGCCGGTCGCGACCGGCAAGGTGCTGGGCGAGTTTGTGCCGAAGGCGCAGACGGGCCTGATCGTGCAGGTGTGTCTCGCGGTGATGCTGAGCAGTGTGGTGGCCGCGGCCTTCATGCTGTTGCAGAACCTGACCATCCTGCGGATCGAGGGCCGGATCGAGGCCACGCTCCAGCCGGCGGTGTGGGACCGGCTGCTGAGACTGCCGACGAAGTTCTTCACCGAGCGCTCCACCGGCGAACTGGCCAGCGCGGCCATGGGCATCAGCTCGATCCGCAGGCTGCTGGCGGGAGTCGGGCCGACGGTCGCCCAGTCGGTGACGGTCGGCGCGATGAACCTGGGGCTGCTGTTCTGGTACAGCGTGCCGATGGCGATGGCCGCGATCGGCATGCTGGTCGTCATCGCGTCCGTGTTCCTGGCGCTCGGGCTGTGGCAGGTGCGCTGGCAGCGGCGGTTGGTGGTGCTCGCGAACAAGCTGAACAACCAGGCGTTCCAGACGCTGCGCGGTCTGCCCAAGCTGCGGGTGGCCGCCGCCGAGAACTACGCGTACGCCGCGTGGGCGTCGGAGTTCGCGCGCAGCCGTGAGCTCCAGCAGAAGGTCGGCCGTATCAAGAACCTCACGACGGTGCTGGGCGCGGTGTACCTGCCGCTGTGCACCCTGCTGATGTTCATGCTGCTGGCCGGTCCGGCCCGGGGCTCGATGTCGGCGGCGGCGTTCCTCACCTTCAACACCTCGGTGACGATGGTGCTGACCTCCGTCACCCAGCTGACGGGCTCGTTCGTCTCCGCGGTGGCCGCGCTGCCGCTGTTCGAGGAGATCAAGCCGGTGCTGGACGCGACGCCCGAGGTGCGCACGGCGAGCACCCGGCCGGGTCCGCTGACCGGGGCGATCGAGGCGCGGCGGGTGTCCTTCCGTTACGCGGACGACGGCCCGCTGGTCCTGGACGACGTGTCGTTCGAGGTGCGGCCGGGCGAGTTCGTCGCGGTCGTCGGCCCGAGCGGCTGCGGGAAGTCGACGCTGCTGCGGCTCCTGATCGGCTTCGACCGGCCCGTGTCGGGCAGCGTGCTGTACGACGGGCAGGATCTGGCGGCCCTGGACCAGTCGGCGGTTCGCCGCCAGTGCGGTGTGGTGCTCCAGCACGCGCAGCCGTTCAACGGATCGATCCTGGACGTCATCTGCGGCACCGAGCCGTATACGCCGGAAGAGGCGATGGCGGCGGCGGAGATGGCCGGTCTCGCCGAGGACATCAAGCGGATGCCGATGGGTCTGCACACCATCGTCGCGGGCAGCGGAGCCGTCTCGGGCGGTCAGCGCCAGCGGCTGATGATCGCCCAGGCGCTGATCCGGCGGCCGCGCATCCTCTTCTTCGACGAGGCGACCAGCGCGCTCGACAACGAGACGCAGCGCACGGTCATCGAGAGCACCAAGGCCCTCAACGCCACCCGGGTCGTCATCGCGCACCGGCTGTCCACCGTGATGGACGCCGACCGGGTCGTGGTGATGGAGGACGGCAAGGTCATCCAGCAGGGCCCGCCCGCCCAGCTCCTCGCCGACACGAACGGGCGGCTGCACGAGCTGGTGCGGCGCCAGATGGCGTGAGTCGTCACTCCAGTCCGGGCACGGGCGCGCCGGAGGGCAGGCCGGCCGCGACATAGGCGGCGTACAGGTCCTTCCAGGGTGCGTCGGGCCCGGCGTGCGGACCGGCGGTGCGCTCGCCGCGTGCCCGGGCGTCCAGCATGGTCAGGCACACCTCCCAGCCGGCGCAGTTGCGGGCGGCGGTGTCCTCGGCGGCGAGGACGTCGGTGAGGGTGAAGCGGGTGCGCCGTCCGTCGATCTGCTCCAGGTCGAAGTGGAGTTCGTCGCCGCCCCAGTCGAACGAAAGGTGCCGGGGCGGGTCGACAGCGAGGACCCGGCCGGTGGAGTCCGCCATGTGGGGGTCTCCGGTGAACGTGATCGTGCCGCCGGGGCGCAGCTCGATCTCGGCGCGGGAGGGGAACCAGCGCTCCAGTTCGTCCGGGTCGGTCACGAACTGCCAGACGCGTTCGACGGGATGGTCGTAGACGCGGCTGAAACGGACGGCGGGGCGGCCGTCCTCCAAGGTCAGATAGGTGCCGGTGAGGTCGGCGGTCATGGTGGATCAGTCCTTCCCTGCGGGCGGTTCGGGGGTGCCCTGCGTCTCGTCGAGGCGGCGGCCCAGCGCGTCCAGGCTCTTGTTCCACAGCGCGCGGTACGGGGCGAGCCAGGCGTCCAGGGCGGCGATCGGGCCGGGGTCGAGGGCGTGGACGCGGCGCTGGGCGTCCAGCCGCACCCGGACCGGACCCGCCTCGCGCAGCACCTTCAAATGCTTGGAGGTGCTCGGCTGGCTCAGTCCGCACCCCTCGACGATCTCACCGACGGACCGGGGCCGCTCCAGGAGCAGGGCGACGATGGCCCGCCGACGGGGATCGGCGCCTTGAAGGGGCACAAGCGAAACGTTGCCGTTTCGTTCGGGCTGGTCTAGCCTCGATGTGTACGAAACCGTTTCGTTTACGTACTCATTGCCTTCCTCGTACGCCGTCCTGGAAACGGGTGCTCCCATGCCACAGAAATCCCTCACCGACAGCGCGCCCGAGAGCGCCGCCGCCCGGAGGACGCCCCCTGCGGCCTCACCGAAGCGGTGGTGGATCCTCGCGGTCGTGGCCCTCGCCCAGCTGATGGTGGTGCTGGACGCCACCATCGTGAACATCGCCCTGCCCTCGGCCCAGGCCGACCTGCACTTCTCCGACGGCGACCGGCAGTGGATCGTCACCGCGTACGCGCTGGCGTTCGCCTCGCTGCTGCTGCTCGGGGGCCGGACAGCCGACCTGTTCGGCCGCAAGCCGGCCTTCCTCGTCGGCGTCGTCGGCTTCGCCGCCGCCTCGGCGCTCGGCGGCGCCGCCAACGGCTTCGAGATGCTGGTCGTCGCCCGCGCTCTCCAGGGGGTCTTCGGCGCGCTGCTGGCACCGGCCGCGCTGTCGCTGCTGAACACCACGTTCACCGACGCGCGCGAACGCGCCCGCGCGTTCAGCGTCTACGGGGCCATCGCCGGTGCCGGCGGTGCGGTGGGCCTGCTCCTCGGCGGCATCCTGACCGACGCCCTCGACTGGCGCTGGACGCTGTACGTCAACGTCGTCATCGCCGTGGCCGCCTTCGCGGGCGGCTGGCTCCTGCTCAGCAACCGCCGCGACACCACGACCGCCAAGCTGGACGTGCCGGGCACGATCCTGGTCGCCGGCGGCCTGTTCTCCGTCGTCTACGGCTTCTCCAACGCGGAGACGCACGACTGGGGCTCCCCGCTCACCTGGGGCTTCCTGATCGCCGGCGCCGTGCTGCTGGCCGCCTTCGCCTGGTGGCAGACCCGCGCCGCCCACCCGCTGCTGCCCCTGCGCATCCTGCTCGACCGCAACCGCGGGGCTTCCTTCCTGGCCGTGCTGATCAGCGGCGCCGGCATGTTCGGGGTGTTCCTCTTCCTCACCTACTACCTGCAACTCCACCTGGGCTTCAGCCCCACGAAGACCGGTGTGGCGTTCCTGCCGATGGTCGGTGCTCTGATGGTGATGGCCCAGCTGGGCACCACCGTGCTGCTGCCGCGCCTCGGCCCGAAGACCGTCGTCCCGCTGGGCTTCGCCGTCGCCACCGCCGGCATGGCCTGGCTGACCGGCATCGGCGTCGGCTCCTCGTACGCGAGCGCGGTGCTGCCGCAGCTCGTCGTCATCGGCGTGGGCCTCGGCCTGGTGATGCCGTCGGCGATGCAGCTGGCCACGGGCGGCGTCGCGGCCGAGGACGCCGGCGTGGCCTCCGCGACCGTCAACGCCATGCAGCAGGTGGGCGGTTCGGTCGGCACGGCACTGCTGAACACGCTCGCCGCGAGTGCGGCGACCGACTACCTGGCCGGCAAGGACCCGAGCAGCAAGCTCGTGCGGGCCCAGGCCACGATCGAGAGCTACACCACCGCCTTCTGGTGGTCGGCCGGGTTCTTCGCCGCGGGCGCGCTGATCACCCTGGTCCTGCACCGGCGCGGGGTGCCGCAGCAGGACGCGGAGGCGGCGCCGGTCGTGCACATGTGACCGACCGGGAGCGCCGGGGACCGTCGTGCGCAGGGACACGGCGGTCCCTTTTCTCGCCCCTTCCCCGCTGCCCCGGCTCCCCCGCTGCCGGTGGCGCGTCCTCGCCGGTCCGCCGCCCGCGACCTGTTGGGCGGGCCCGGAATTGGGTACCCACCGGCCATGCGAATCAGCGTGGTGGACGTGGGATCGAACACGGTCAGACTTGTGGTCGCGGACGCTGCGGACGGGGTGCCGCTGCCCGTGCACACCGCCAAATGGCGACTCAGGCTGTCCGAGCAGGTCACACCTGGGGGGCCCATCCCGGAGCAGGCCGTGGCGCAACTCGTCGACGCGGTGGCCGAGGCGGACAGGACAGCCGCCCGGTGGGGGGCGGCGAGCCCGCCGGCCTTCGCGACCGCCGTGGTGCGCAACGCGCCGAACCGACGCGAGGTGCTGCACACCGTCCGCGCCCGTACGGGCGTCGACCTGTGCACCCTGCCCGGCGAGGTCGAGGCCGAACTGACGTTTCTCGGGGCCCGGCGCTGGATGGGCTGGCGGTCGGGGCCGCTCGCGCTGCTCGACATCGGCGGCGGCACACTCGAAGTCGCCTTCGGACGCGGCCGGTTGCCGGACTTCGTGGCGTCGTTGCCGCTGGGGGCGCGGCGGTTGACGCACGAGTTCTTCGAGGACGAGGACCCGCCGTCGCCGGAGCGGGTGCGGGCGCTGCGCCGCAAGGTCCGCCACCAGTTGCGGGACGTAGCGGCGCGGATCCGCTGGGAGGGCCCGCGCACCGCGGTCGCCACCTCCCGCACCTTTCAGCAGCTGGGGCGGCTGTGCGGCGCGGCGCCCGGACGTCACGGCCCGTTCGTGGACCGGCAGATGCACCGCTCCGACCTGCGGGCGGCGATCACGCAGCTGGCCGCCCTGCCCGCCGCCGAACGCGCGCACCTGCCCGGCATCTCCGCACCCCGCGCCGCCCAGAGCCTGGCGGGAGCGGTGGTCGGGCACACCGCGCTGAAGCTGACCGGCATCAAGGCCGTCACCGTCTGCCCCTGGGCGATCCGCGAAGGCGTGCTGCTGCGCCACATCGAGGACGGCCCCTCCTGGTGGGCGGAGGTCGCCCTGCGCAGCGAGGAGGCCGCCCCCGCCGATCCGGTGCCGCTGCG
>NZ_JBEOXI010000348.1:0-6885 GCF_040296465.1 Streptomyces sp. NPDC002130 | reverse complement strand
GCTACGACCGGTTCGCGCCAGGTCACGACCGCAGTGCCGCAGGCGGCGAGACCCGGGTCTTCCGCAGTGTGCAGACCCACGACGGCCGCTATGTGCCGCTCGTCCGGCACGCCGACGCCCTCTGGAAGCAGTTGCAGGCGGAGACCGGGCGGGAACTGCGCCGTCTGACCGGAGCCCTGGTCATGGGGCCGGCCGACGACCCCGAGATGCGTAACGTCATGGACGGCATCGCCGAGCACGGCCTCGACCACGAGGTGATCGACACCGAGGCGATGACGAAGCGTTTCCCGCAGTTCCGCGTCGACGACGGCGACCTGGTCATCCTCGACTCCCACGCGGGGTTCGTCCGCCCCGAGCTGACGGTCCAGACCGCGGCCCGGCGCGCAGAGGAACTGGGGGCCCGGATCCGCCGCTACACACCGGTGCGGGAAGTCACTCCCGTCGCCGGGGGAGGCGTGGAGATCCGCACCGACACCGACACCGAGCGCTTCGACGCCGCGGTCGTCACCCCCGGCCCATGGGTGGGCGACCTGCTGCCCGACCTGCCGTGGGAAGTGACTGTCCACCGCGCGATCAGCGCCTGGTTCCTGCCCCACGAGGACCACCCGGCAGACGCCGAGCGTCCCGCCTTCATCCGCTGCGGCGACACCCCGTTCTACGGCATCCCGTCCCCGGACGGCCTGGCCGTCAAGCTGGGCCTGCCCCAGCCGCACCACAAGGCCGTGGACGACCCCAACCGGCTGAACCGAACCGTCGCACCGGAGGAACTGGAGACCTTCACCACTGCGGTGCGACGCCACCTGCCCGGCCTGAACCCCGACCCGGTGCGCCTGTCCGTCTTCATGGAGGGCTACACCGACAGCACCCGACCTCTGGTCGGCCCCCTGCCGGGCTGCGACGACATCGTCCTGCTGGCCGGCTTCTCCGGCCAGGGCTTCAAGATCTCGCCCGCCATGGGCGACATCGCCGCGGACCTCGCCCTTCAGGGCCGCACCCCCCAGCCGATCGACTTCATCACCACAAACGGCCGCACCGCGGCCTGAGCCCGAACGAGGAAAGCCATGACCCTGACCATCGGCGCGCTGCGGGCCGAGCCCGGCCGGAAGACCCGCGGGAGCCTGCCCGCCGACCTCGGCACCACGACCGTGGAGGTGCCCCTGATCCTCGTCAACGGCTCCCGGCCCGGCCCCAGGGTCGTGATCACCGGTGGTGTCCACGGCGGCGAGTTCATCGGCGTCGATGCCGCCACCCGCCTGGCCGGACTGCTGGAACCGGACGAGGTCGCCGGCCAGGTGGTGATCTGCCCGGTGGCCAATCCGCCGGCCGTCTACGGGGGCAGGCTCAACATCTCCCCGCTGGACGGCGTGAACATCAACCGCGTCTTCCCCGGCGACAAGGACGGCGGCCCGACCGACCGCATGGCGGCCTGGCTGTTCGAAAACCTCATCGACGGCGCCGACGCCTACGTGGACCTGCACAGCGGCGGCATCGACCAGCACCTGCTCGACTTCGTCGGCTACCGACTGACCTCCGACGACGAACTGGGCGCGAAGACCAAGGCCATGGCCCACGCGGTCGGATACGAGCGGGTCATCTTCGGGACCAGCCCGGACGGCGGCAACAGCCACGCCGCGGCGAACCGGCGGGGGATCCCCGCGATCCTCGTCGAGACCGGCCAACTCGGCGACCGGGACCCGGCCACCGTACGCAGGCTCCTCGACGGCCTGCACCGGCTCCTGCACCACCTCGGCGTCATCGAGGCGCCGCAGCACCTCGCACCGGTGACCGTGCAGCCGCGCGACTGGATCTGGACGGGCGAGGTCGAGTCTCCGGCCGCTGGCCTGTGGTACCCGGACGCGGTCACCGGTGACGAGGTGACCGAGGGGCAGACCATCGGCCGCATCATCGACCCGGCCGACGGCGCCGAGCTCAAGGTCTCCGCCGTCTCCACCGGAACGATCACCTACAACATGAACGGGCTGACCGTGCGCCCCGGCACGCACCTCGCCGCCATCGCCACCCCCCACGACTGACGGGCCTCATGCCCGACCGCTGAACCGCCCCCATCCACCTGAGCCGGCCCCCATGGCGAGCACGCCCGTGTCGCGAGTGAGCTCGCCGAAGTGAGCCGGGATGCGGAGGGACGGTTCGCGAAGGAGGAGGTCCGCCATGGACGCCATCGACGAGAAGATCATCGCCGAGCTGACCCGCAACGCCCGCATCTCGCACTCCGAGCTGGCCGGCAAGGTGCTGCTGTCCCGCAATGCGGTGCGCCAGCGCATCGAACGGCTGGAGCGTCGGGGCCACATCGCCGGCTACACCATCGTCCGCGCAGGCGGCGACGCCGGCGATGTGGTCTCCGCGCTCGTACTCGTCTACCGCCAGGACCGTATGCGCGGCGGCGATGTCCTGGCGGCACTCAAACGCATCCCGGAGGTCGTCATCTGCGAGATCCTCAGCGGTGACTTCGACATCATGGTGCGTCTGGAAGCGGCGTCACTGGAACGCGTACGGGGCATCTGGGAGGACATCGCCCAGATGCCCGGTGTACGGGACACGGTCACAGCGCTCACTCTGTCCGGCGTCGTCAACCGTCGGCGCGGAGCGCGGAGTTCAACGGTGCCGGGGTGAGCAGCACATCGGCAGGTCCTCGCCGGTGACCGGTCGGCGCCAAGGGTTCGCGCTCGGTGCGGAAGGCGGTCATTGGACCACTTCGCTGATGTGGTTGACGCAGACGACCTTGGGCTGGGTCATCTCCTCGAAGGCGAAGCGCACGCCTTCGCGGCCCATGCTGCCGTACTTGTACCCGCCGAACGGCATGGCGTCGAAGCGGTAGTCGGAGGAGTCGTTGATCATCACTCCGCCGGCCTCCAGCAGCCGGGCCGCGGTCAGGGCGCGGTCCAGGCGCGAGGTGAAGACGCCCGCGTGGAGGCTGTAGTCGATGGCGTTGGCCTGTTCGATGGCGTCCTCGAAGGACATGAACGGCTGCAGCACGACGACCGGGGCGAACACCTCCTCCTGCCAGATCGAGCAGGTGACCGGGACGTCTTCCAGGACGGTCGGCGCGTACAGGGAGCCGGTGGCGTCGTTGCCGCACAGCAGTACCGCGCCCTGGGCCACCGCCGTGTCGACCTTGGCCCGGGTGGCGGCCGCGGCGCCCGGGGTGATCATGGGGCCGACGTCGGTGCGCTCGTCGAGCGGGTCGCCGACGCGCAGCAGCCTGGTGCGGGCGACGAAGGCGTCGCGGAAGCGCTCGTAGACCTCGGCCGCGATCAGGATCCGCTGGGTGCCGATGCAGTTCTGGCCCGCGGCCCAGAACGCGCCGGAGACGCAGGAGGCCACGGCCTCGTCCAGGTCGGCGTCGTCCATGACGATGACCGGGGCGTTGCCGCCCAGGTCCATGGCGAGTTTCTTGAGGCCGGCCGTGCGGGAGATGGCCTCGCCGGTGGCGAATCCGCCGGTGAACGACACCATCCGCACGTCGGGGGCGGCCACGATCGCGGCGGCGATACCGGCGTCGCCGTTGACGACGGTGACGATCTCCTCGGGCAGACCGGCCTCGATGAGGGTGTCCACCAGCCGCAGGGCCGACAGCGGCGTCAGCGCGGACGGTTTGAGGATGACCGCGTTGCCCCCGGCGATGGCCGGGCCGAGCTTGTGGGCGACCAGGTTCAGGGGGTCGTTGAACGGGGTGATGGCGGCGATGATGCCCAGCGGTTCGCGGGTGAACCAGCCCTGCCGTTTCTCGGAGCCCTCATAGGAGTCGAAGGGGATGACCTCCCCGGCGTTGCGCCGTGCCTCCGCGCCGGACAGGGACAGGGTGTTGACCGCGCGGGCGACTTCCTTGCGGGCCTGGGTGATGGTCTTGCCGGCCTCACTGACGATCAGCTGCGCGAAGGACTCGGCGCGCCGCTCGACCAGGTGGGCGGTGCGTTCAAGGACCGCGGCCCTGGAGGCGCGGGACAGTGCGGCCGCGGTGCGGCGCCCGCACCTGGCCTGCTGCAGGATGCCGCCGACGGCGCCCGCGTCGACGGTGGGCACGGAGGCGATGGTCTCGCCGGTGTAGGGGTTGTGCACGGGCGCCGTGTCGGCGCCGAGTTCGACGCCGGGGGCCACGATGGTCTCAGACACGGTGAGTCTCCTGGAGAACGGGGCGCGTGGGGGCGGTGTCGTCGTCGGCGTGGCGCTGGTGGATGGCGATGATGTCCGCCAGCAGGGCGTAAGCGGTCTCGATGCGGCCGGCACCCGGCCCGCAGACCGTGACGGTGCCGAGGAGGTCGGTGTGGAAGGCGACCGCGTTGAGGGGGCCGGAGATCCCCGCCAGCGGGTGGTGTGCCGGCAGGGCGAGCGGGGAGACGCGGGCATCGACGCTGCCGTCCTCGTGGCGGGTGGCGGAGCCGACCAGCTTCCAGCGCAGCCCCTTGCAGGCGGCGTCCCGCACCTCGTTCGGTGTGATCGCCGAGATGCCCTCGCAGAAGACGTCCTCGCGGCGGAGGTCGGCGCCGAGGACCTCGTTGGCCAAGATCATGACCTTGAGCTGGACGTCGTGGCCCTCGATGTCGGCGGTGGGGTCGGCTTCGGCGTACCCGAGGTTTTGCGCTTCGGCGATGGCGGCCGGCAGTTCGATGCCCTCTTCGAGGCGGCCGAGGATGTAGTTCGAGGTGCCGTTCATGATGCCCTGGACGCCGGTGATCTCCAGGCCGCCGAACATGCGCTCGGCGGTGCGCAGGATGGGGGTGCCGCTGAGTACCGAGCCCTCGAACTCGAAGCTGACACCACGCTCGGCGGCCAGCTGCTTCAGCGCGCGGCCGGCGAGTGCGACGGGTCCCTTGTTGGTGGTGCACACGTGCTTGCCCGATTCCAGGGCCCAGCGCACGTGGGAGAGGGCGGGCTCGCCGTCGGTGGGGTTGGTGAACGTCGCCTCCACGACGATGTCGGCCGGCACCTCGCGGATCACCCACTCGTTGCGCGGTTCCGCGCTGCCGCCGGCCAGGCCCGCGAAGCTCAGCTCCCCGGGCTCGGTGGCCAGCAGCGGCGCCAGATCGATGCCGTCGGTGTCCACCAGGGAACCGGCCCGCAGATCGGTGATCGCCACCACCCGCAGGGCGAAGCCCAGCTCCTTCGCCAGGCGGTCCCCGCTCTGGGATATGAGTTCGGCCAGCGCGCGGTTGACGCCGCCGAATCCGATGAGGGCGAGATCGTATCGGCCCATGAGTTCGCTCCTTCACAGTCCGCCGCCTTCACGGTGCGGCTGGTCAGAGCTTGGTTGCTGCGCCTGTCACCTGCTCCATGCCGCAACGGCCGCACGGCATGCCGATCTGCACGGTTTCGATGACGATTCGCCCGCCCCATGCCCGGCGGGACCCGGGTGGTTCCAGCCGAAGACATGGATAGGGCTTGGTGAGTCACTCCGGTTTGGCCGTGATCACCGCTGTCTCTTCCGGTGCCGCGGCGCTTGCGGTGCCGAAGGGCTCCTGACCGGGCTGCCGTGCGCCGACGCATGCGAGGGTGAGCATGGCGGTCACAGCCAGGACGACGACGGCGGCTCCCGAGAGCAGGAAGGCGTTCTCGACTCCGGCGAGCGTGATGGTGGTCGAGGCCACGAAGGGGGAGAGCGCCAGGGCTCCTGCCACCCCGGCCTCCCACAGGCCCAGCGCCTTCGCCAGATGATGGCTAGGTATGCGCTGCTGCACCAGTGCGATCAGGGGAATGTCCGTGAGCGCCGAGGCCAGCCCAGTGGCGGTCAGAAGAACTGCCGCCATGGTCGTGGAGGTGACCGTTCCCAGCGGAGCCCGGAAGATCCCGAGCAGGGCCCACGCCAGCACCGCGGCCAGTGCGAGTCTGCGGATGCGCAGGCCGGCCAGGAGCAGGGCGCCCACCACTTCGGCGACCCCGGCGATGCCGAGCAACAGGCCGTACTGGCCGCCCTGCCCCACGACCGCGACCAGCCCGACGGTCAGGAAACCGTTGGTCAGGGCGAGGGCGAGCACGAAGGTCACGATGACCACGAGTACGTCGGGAGCGGCCCGCACTGCCCTGAGCCCGGCGCCGAGATCGGACCACAGCCCCGTCTGACCGCCGGCCGGGGCGGGGCGGGTCACGCGGATGGCGGCGACAGCGGCCGCCGAGCCCAGGAAGGTGAGTCCGTTCACCACCAGCACCGACTGCAGCGAGCCGAAGGCCAGCAGCGGCGCGAGCATGAGCGGGCCGACGAAGAAGGCGGCCCGGAAGGCGACTTGCAGCAGTCCGTTGGCCTGCTGGAGGCGGTCGTCCGGCACGATCTGCGGGACGATCGCGTTGCGGGCCGGGGCGAACGGGGCGCCGATCAGCGCCAGCAGCGCCGTGGTCGCCACGAGCAGGGACAGGTTCAGCAGGTCGAGGGAGAGCAGAACCGAAGCCACGGCCACCACGGCGACCCGGGCCAGGTCGGTGGCGATCATCAGCTTCCGGCGGTCGCGGCGGTCGGCGTACGAGGCGACGACGAAGGTGGCCACGAACGCGGGCGCGAACGCGGAGACGCTCACCACGGCGACGGCCGTGGGGTCCTTCGTCAGTGACCAGGCCAGCCAGGCGGTCGCGGCGGTGTACAGGCCGTCGCCGAAGCGGGAGATGCCCTGGCCGGCGAAGAGAAGCAGGAAGTTGCGGTCCTTCAGCAGTGACATGCGGCCACTGTCGGGTTCCGTCGTGAGCCTGATCCACTTATCAGGCAGATGGCTAATCAGTCGCCTCGCCGTCGTCGTGCAGGAAGCTTTCCAGGCTGGGGGTCAGGCCCGCCACCTGTCCGGGCGCAAGCCGGTACAGGACGTAGTAGCCCTCGCGGCGGCGCTCCAGCAGGCCCGCGTCCGCCAGCACGCGCAGGTGCTTGGACAGGGCGGCCTCGCTGAC
>NZ_JBEOXI010000347.1:0-6970 GCF_040296465.1 Streptomyces sp. NPDC002130 | reverse complement strand
AGGAAGTCGGCGTAGTCCTCGTCGAGGGAGACCGTCAGCAGCAGGTCGTGCGCCTGCTGCCAGTTGCCGGCCGCGAAGGCCTCCTCGCCGATCTCGGCCCTGATGTTCGCCAGCTCCTCGGCGGCGACCTTGCGGGCCAGGTCGGCGGTGACCTGCTCGCCGTTGTCGAGGACGACCTCCGCGTTGATCCACTGCCAGATCTGGGAGCGGGAGATCTCGGCGGTGGCCGCGTCCTCCATCAGGTTGAAGATGGCGACCGCGCCCATGCCGCGCAGCCAGGCCTCGATGTAACGGATGCCGACCTGCACGGCGTTGACCAGACCCGCGTACGTCGGCTTGGCGTCCAGCGAGTCGATGGCGATGAGGTCGGCCGCCTTGACGTCGACGTCCTCACGCAGCCGGTCCTTCTGGTTCGGCTTGTCGCCGAGGACCCTGTCGAAGGACTCCATGGCGATCGGCACGAGGTCGGGATGGGCGACCCAGGAGCCGTCGAAGCCGTCGCCGGCCTCGCGGTCCTTGTCGGCGCGGACCTTCTCGAAGGCGACCTTGTTGACCTCGGCGTCCCGGCGGGATGGGATGAAGGCCGCCATGCCGCCGATGGCGTGGGCGCCGCGCCTGTGGCACGTGCGGACGAGGAGTTCGGTGTACGCGCGCATGAACGGGGCGGTCATCGTCACCGCGTTGCGGTCCGGCAGGACGAACCTGGCGCCGCCGTCACGGAAGTTCTTGACGATGGAGAACAGGTAGTCCCAGCGGCCCGCGTTCAGCCCGGAAGCGTGGTCGCGCAGCTCGTAGAGGATCTCCTCCATCTCGTACGCGGCGGTGATCGTCTCGATGAGGACGGTCGCGCGGACCGTGCCCTGCGGGATGCCGCAGTACTCCTGAGCGAAGACGAACACCTCGTTCCACAGGCGCGCCTCCAGGTGGGACTCCGTCTTGGGGAGGTAGAAGTACGGGCCCTTGCCGAGGTCCAGCAGGCGCTGGGCGTTGTGGAAGAAGTACAGGCCGAAGTCGACGAGCGCGCCGGGCACCGGGGTGCCGTCGGCGTCGACGATGTGACGCTCGTTCAGGTGCCAGCCGCGCGGGCGCATCACGACCGTGGCGAGCTCCTCGTTCGCCTTCAGGGCGTACGACTTGCCGGACCTCGGGTCGGTGAAGTCGATGTTCCGGGTGTAGGCGTCGCCGAGGTTCAGCTGGCCGCCGACCACGTTCTCCCAGGTGGGCGCGGAGGCGTCCTCGAAGTCCGCGAGCCACACCCGGGCGCCCGAGTTGAGGGCGTTGATGGTCATCTTGCGGTCGGTGGGACCGGTGATCTCGACCCGGCGGTCGTTCAGCGCCTCCGGGGCCGGAGCGACCTTCCAGGAGTCGTCGGCGCGGATCGCGGCGGTCTCCGGGAGGAAGTCGAGGGTGGAGGTGCGGGCGATCTCGGCGCGGCGCTCGGCGCGGCGGGCGAGGAGTTCGTCACGCCGGGGCGTGAACCGCCGGTGCAGCTCGGCCACGAAGGCGAGCGCCGCTTCGGTGAGGACCTCCTCCTGCCGGGGCAGGGGCTCGGCGTCGACGATGGCCAGCGGGGACGGCGCTGGAGCGGACATGAACGGTCACTTCCTTCAGCGAGCTGTGAAGACGAGCCGGCGTGCTCGGCACCGGGTGCCAGTCTTCCCGGATACGGCGTTCGGCGCCCGCGATGGGGGTGCCCCCCGGCTCGAGCGAAGCCGAGAGCTGGGGGAAGACGGGCGCTTCTGAACAGTGGATACTAGTTTCCTCATGGTGGAAGTTCAATCGTCTGTTGATGTCGAGATTCTCTGAGTCGAGGCAAGGTGGCGCTCCGTGCCAACCCGTTCACTCCAGGTGGGTCAGATCGGCTTCGGTGTCGATGTCGAACGGCCGGGCCACGTCCCCGCACTCGACGAGGGCGATCGCCCGCCGGTGCTCCTTCAGATAGGCGCGTGCCCCCCGGTCCCCCTGCGCGGTCGCGGCGATGCCCGCCCAGTGGGCGGCGCCGAACAGCACCGGGTGGCCGCGAGCACCGTCGTACGCGGCGCAGGCGAGCGTCCCCTCGCCCTCGTACGCCGCGAGGACCCGGGCCACCGCCTCGGGCCCGATGCCGGGCTGGTCCACGAGGGACACCAGGGCGGCCCGGGCGCCCGTGCCGGCGAGCGAGTCGAGTCCGGCGCGCAGGGAAGACCCCATGCCCTGCGCCCAGTCGGGGTTGTCGACCAGGGTGCAGCCCGGCAGGGAGGCCCGTGCGCGCACGTCGTCCGCCTGTGCGCCCAGGACGACGTGGACGGCCGCGCAGCCGCCCTCCCGCAGCACCCGCACCGCGTGCTCCACCAGGGGCCGCCCCCGGTGCGGGAGCAGTGCCTTGGGCCGTCCGCCTAGCCGCCGCCCGCCACCGGCCGCGAGCAGCAGTCCCGCAACCGCCCCTGCCCCGCCCGTCGTCTCCCGTGTCGTCATGGCTCCTGCATACCGCACGCCCCGTACAGGGGTACGACGGCGCGAGGCGCGCGTCGGACAGGCGTGCGCCCAGGGCCAGAAAGTCACTCAGCGAAACAAGTCGATGACGCAATGGACTGGCGCCCGGCAGTCCGCGTCGTTTACTGTCGCCCGCACCGACCGGCCGGGCGCCCGACGGCTGCCCGGTGCGGGGGACTTCGCGTCGGACGGACACGCGCACGACGAGGTGCGAGGGGGAGGACTGTGTTGCGGAGCGTCGAGCAGAAGCGGCAGGGGCCTGTGGCCGGCGGTGGCGAGGACCCGCGCGTGACGGAGCTGCGCTCCGCCGTGTCCCGCTTGCGCCGCCGACTGGCCGCCCATCCCGGCGAGTTCGCCGACCGGACCATCGCCGAGGAGGAACTGGCCGCAGTGGCCGCCATGGCCGCCGACGGCATCCCCGAGATCCCCCGACTGCGCCGCTCCCTCCTGCTCATCGCGGGCGCGATCGGCTCGGTGAGCGCGCTGTCCGCCGAGCTGACGGAGGTCCGGCGGGCGGTGGATCTCTTCGGGGGGCCCGTGCGGGGCCAGGGCTAGGGGCGCCCGCCACCCTGGATTCGCCCCTGTCGTGCAGGTCGGGCTCCGGCCGACGAGCGGAACGAGCGGGGGGCAGGGCCGGGGCGCCCTTCGCCCCGCTGGCCCGCGGTCAGGGCACATGCCGTCCCTCACTCGCCCACGTCACGCGGGGCTCTGCTGGTGGTCAGGGCTCCCGCCCCCCGCCCACCCGCGCTACGCGGGGCTCTGCTGGTGGTCAGGGCTCCCGCCCCCCGCTCACCCCCGTTACGCGGGGCTCTGGCTGGCGAGCGCCTCGGACAGTTCCCCGGCGACCTGCTGGAGCACCGGCACGATCTTGTCCGTCGCCGCCTCGGTGACCCGGCCCGCCGGGCCCGAGATGGAGATGGCCGCGGCGGTGGGGGAGTCGGGCACCGGAACCGCCAGGCAGCGCACCCCGATCTCCTGCTCGTTGTCGTCGATGGCGAAGCCCTGCCGGCGCACGTCCTCCAGGGCCGCGAGGAACCCGTCGGGCGTCGTGATCGTCTTCTCCGTCGCGGCGGGCATGCCCGTGCGGGAGAGCAGCGCGCGCACCTCCTCCGGCGGGAACCCGGCGAGCAGGGCCTTGCCCACGCCCGTGGAGTGCGGCAGCACCCGCCGGCCGACCTCCGTGAACATGCGCATCGAGTGCTTCGAGGGCACCTGCGCCACGTAGACGATCTCGTCCCCGTCCAGCAGGGCCATGTTCGCCGTCTCGCCGGTCTCCTCGACCAGGCGTGCCAGGTACGGCCGCGCCCAGGTGCCCAGCAGCCGGGAGGACGACTCGCCGAGGCGGATCAGGCGCGGGCCGAGCGCGTACCGCCGGTTGGGCTGCTGACGTACGTACCCGCAGGCGACCAGTGTGCGCATCAGACGGTGGATGGTCGGCAGGGGCAGGCCGCTGCTCGCGGACAGCTCGCTCAGGCCGACCTCGCCGCCCGCGTCCGCCATCCGTTCGAGCAGGTCGAAGGCGCGCTCCAGGGACTGGACGCCGCCGTTGGCGGAGGACCGGGCGGAGTCGGTGGTGCTGGCGCTGGACGTCGGCACGGCGCGTTCCTTTCGGGGCGGGCGGGAAGGGCAGAAGCCTACCCGGCAGTCGGTTGACTCCCCGCTTGTACGTAGCTACGTTCTGCATGTTGGAAGCTTAATTCCGCTTTGTGGAAACGTCCAGGATTTTCACTGAAGGGCGCCGCGGTCCAGTGTGCCCTTGACGTCGCGGAAGAGGGAGTGAAGACTCCTTCAACAGAAAGTTGAATTCCGTTACGCGGAAGTGACTGGAAGTAAGGGGTTCGGGTGTCCGACGCTGAACTGGTGCTTCGCTCGACGCGTGTCATCACTCCCGAGGGGACGCGCGCCGCATCGGTCGCGGTCGCCCACGGCACGATCACGGCCGTCCTCCCGTACGACGCGCCCGTACCGGAGAGCGCCCGCCTGGAGGACCTGGGCGAGCACGTCCTGCTGCCCGGCCTCGTCGACACGCACGTGCACGTCAACGACCCGGGCCGCACCGAGTGGGAGGGCTTCTGGACGGCCACCCGCGCCGCGGCGGCCGGTGGCATCACCACCATCGTCGACATGCCCCTCAACTCCCTGCCGCCCACCACGACCGTCCCGCACCTGCGCACCAAGCGGCAGGTCGCCGCCGACAAGGCGCACATCGACGTCGGCTTCTGGGGCGGCGCCCTGCCCGACAACGTCAAGGAACTCCGGCCGCTGCACGAGGCCGGTGTGTTCGGCTTCAAGGCGTTCCTGTCGCCCTCCGGCGTGGACGAGTTCCCGCACCTGGAGCGGGACCCCCTCGCCCGCGCCATGGCCGAGATCGCCGCCTTCGACGGACTGCTCATCGTGCACGCCGAAGACCCCCGCCTGCTCGCCTCCGCCCCGCAGCAGCCGGGCCCGAAGTACGCGGACTTCCTCGCCTCCCGCCCCCGGGACGCCGAGGACACCGCCATCGCCCAGCTGATCCGCGAGGCGAAGGCCCTTCACGCGCGCGTGCACGTCCTGCACCTCTCCTCCAGCGACGCCCTGCCGATGATCGCCGAGGCGCGGGCGGAGGGCGTCCGCATCACCGTGGAGACCTGCCCCCACTACCTGACCCTCACCGCCGAGGAAGTCCCCGACGGCGCCAGCGAGTTCAAGTGCTGCCCGCCCATCCGCGAGGCCGCCAACCAGGACCTGCTGTGGCAGGCGCTCGCCGACGGCACCATCGACTGCGTCGTCACCGACCACTCCCCGTCCACGGCCGACCTGAAGACCGACGACTTCGCCACGGCCTGGGGCGGCATCTCCGGACTCCAGCTGAGCCTGGCCGCGGTGTGGACCGAGGCCCGCAGACGTGGGCACGGCCTGGAGGACGTGGTGCGCTGGATGTCCGCGCGCACCTCCGAACTGGTCGGGCTCGACGACCGCAAGGGCGCCATCGCGGTGGGCCGCGACGCCGACTTCGCCGTCCTCGCCCCCGACGAGACCTTCACCGTCGACCCGGTCGCCCTCCAGCACCGCAACCGCGTCACGGCCTACGCGGGCAAGACCCTGCACGGCGTCGTGAAGTCCACCTGGCTGCGCGGGCAGCGCATCGTCGCGGACGGCGAGTTCACCGAACCGAAGGGGCAGCTCCTCACCCGGACCCGCTGAATCCCATCCCGGACACCCGAAAGGAAGACCTGATCATCGTGACGGCGATCCCCAGCTTCACCGGCGACGCGAACCCCTACGGAGGCGGCGACCCGTACGCGGACTACCGCAGCGCCGACTTCCCCTTCACCCAGTACACCGACCTCGCCGACCGGCGCCTCGGTGCCGGTGTCATCGCCGCCAACGACGAGTTCTTCGCCCAGCGCGAGAACCTGCTGGTGCCCGGGCCCGCCGAGTTCGACCCCGAGCACTTCGGCCACAAGGGCAAGATCATGGACGGCTGGGAGACCCGCCGCCGCCGGGGCGCCTCCGCGGGCCACCCCTGGCCGACCGCCGAGGACCACGACTGGGCGCTGGTCCGCCTCGGCGCCCCGGGCGTGATCCGCGGGATCGTCGTCGACACCGCCCACTTCCGCGGCAACTACCCGCAGGCCGTGTCCGTCGAGGGCACCCGCGTCATCGGATCCCCGTCGCCGGAGGAACTCCTCGGGGACGACGTGAAGTGGACGACCCTCGTCCCGCGCACCCCGGTCGGCGGCCACGCGGCGAACGGATTCGCCGTCGACGTCGAGCAGTGCTTCACGCACCTGCGGGTCAAGCAGCACCCCGACGGCGGCATCGCGCGCCTGCGCGTCCACGGCGAGGTCGTCCCGGACCCCGCCTGGCTGGAGGCGCTCGGCACCTTCGACGTCGTCGCCCTGGAGAACGGCGGCCGGGCCGAGGACGCGTCCAACCGCTTCTACTCGCCCGCCTCCAACACCATCCAGCCGGGCCGGTCCCTCAAGATGGACGACGGCTGGGAGACCCGCCGCCGTCGCGACCAGGGCCACGACTGGATCCGCTACCGGCTGGCCGCCCAGGCGCAGATCCGCGCCCTGGAGATCGACACCGCCTACCTCAAGGGCAACAGCGCCGGCTGGGCGTCGGTGTCGGTGAAGGACGGCGAGGACGGCGACTGGCAGGAGATCCTGCCCCGCACCCGCCTCCAGCCCGACACCAACCACCGCTTCGTCCTGTCGGCCCCGGCGGTCGGCACGCACGCGCGTGTGGACATCTTCCCGGACGGCGGCATCTCCAGGCTCCGCCTGTTCGGCTCCCTGACCCAGGAGGGCGCGAGCCGACTGGCGGCCCGCCACCAGGAGCTCGGCGGCTGACCCCGCCCGGCCTGACCCGCGGCGCGCACCGGCCAGACAGCACCGGTGCGCCCCGCGGGTCCCGCCGCACCGCGCGCTCGGCGGGTTTCGCTGCACCGCGCGCTCGGCGGGTTTCGCTGCACCGCGCGCTCGGCGGGTCTCACCGCACCGCGCGCCCCGCG
>NZ_JBEOXI010000346.1:0-7012 GCF_040296465.1 Streptomyces sp. NPDC002130 | reverse complement strand
GCTGACCGGGGCCCGGCCCGGGCACGGTTTCGCCCTCGTCGGGGCGGGTCGCGGACGTGCCGTCGCTGTCGCCGCCGGTGCCGGAGTCGGCCTCCACCCCGGCGGCAAAACCACCACGCCGCCCCTCGGGCTCCGGGTGCACCGGGGGCGTCGACGGCGATCGGTCGTCGTCGTGGCGTCCCGGTGTGCTGTCGGTCGTACGCGGAGGCATGACCTCTCCTAGGTCGGGTGTGCTGGTGCGGAAGTCGGTGGCGCGGCCCGCGCCGTGGGGGATGTGGAACGGGCCGCGCCGGCCGGTGGGAGCGGAGCGGGTCAGTACGCCCGGTTCCGCATGCGGCGCCACCACATCAGGGCCGCGCCGATCAGGACGATGCCGCCCGCCCCGGCGCCCGCGGAGGCGGCCATCAGGCCCATGTCGTCCGAACCCTGCGCACCGGCCGGCTGGAGCGCGTCGCCCAGCTGGCTGCGGACGTCGTTGCCGCCGTCCACGCCCTTGGCGAGCGGGCCGCGCGAACCCTCCGTCGGCAGAGCCACGTACGGGAAGGCCTTCTCGAACTTCTTGTCGTTCTTGTCGACCGCGTCACCGAGGTCGTTCTTGGCACCGAGCAGCTCGCCCTCGACGACCTGGAGCGAGGCGTCGATCACGTCGTCGGTGAGGCGACGGCCGTTCGGGAAGCCCGCGTTGTCACCGTCCAGGACACCGAGCCGCTTGGGCTTGGCGGCCGGCTTGATGGACGTGTTGAGCCGCAGCTGCTCCGACGGCGTCACGTGCGGCGGCTGGTTGAGGTCCTTGACGCCCTTGAGGAAGACGTCGACCAGGTCGTTGCGCGGCTCGGCGGGCGCCGGGATCTTGTAGATCGCCTCGATGAGCTTCGGCAGCTCCGGGTTGGTGACGTTCTTCAGGAACTGGGCGTCGTCCCGCGGCGTGGACGCGTTGAACGTGTCCTTGTCCTTGATCGGGTTGACGACCTCGTTGACCAGCGGGTTGCCGAGGCGCGAGACCTGCGAGAAGTAGCCCTTGGCGTTCTTGCGCTGCGTCGTCGACCAGATGCCGACGACCGGCTGCTCGTGCGACTCGGCTATGAAGCTGTTGGGGACCTGCAGGGCGATCGAGTTGACGTTGTAGCCCTTGAGGGTGTCGTTGCCGACCTCGGAGAGGTTCCCGCCGTACAGCAGGTCGAAGACGCGCAGATCCAGGAAGAACGGGTCGTCGGCCTGCCCGGCGAACGTCTGGGCGCCTCCGGCGAGCTTGTGCACCGCCTGCTTGCGCAGGGCGCTGTAGTCCGGCATCGACGCCTTGCCGACGTTCGACGGCGCCACCGGCACGTCGTCGGCGACCTTGGTCTTCGACACGGCCTTCAGGTTCCGCAGCTTGATCAGTTCTAGGTCGTACGTCTGCGTGATGTTGAGGTCGGGGTCGTCGAGGCTCTCGACCGGGCCCGTGTTGTACAGGAAGGTCTTGTCGTTCTTCGTGTGCGTCTTGAACGTGTACCGGAAGAGCAGGTCTTCCTTCGCGTCACCGTTGCTGTCGATGCGCAGGTCGTACTGGGCGTCCTCGGCGAACGTGAAGAAGTTGGGCCCGCCGGCCGGTTCCTCGAAGGGGATCCAGTTCGCGACGATGGTCGTCGTGTCCGGCTTGTCCGGGCTGACGAACGCGTACACGTCGGTGTTGTCGTACTGCGGGGTCCCCGAGATCAGCGGGGCCTCGCGGTGGCTGGAGGCGGAGGCCTCCTCGGGTGCCAGCGCGGTCACACCGGCGGCCGCGAGCCCGCCGGCGGCCAGTGCGCCACAGATCACGGTCGCGATGCTCGCGCGTCCCGCACCGGTCCTGGAGATAGGTGTCATGCCGTCCGTCCTCCGTGCCAACTTGCCTGACACACGCCATTCGGAGCGGTCGGCGAAGCGGATTGGTCGAATCTCAAACGTTCTTACGGCGGATCGGGAAAGTTGTTTCATCGCCGGGCGACCCGCGTTTTCGGCGCGCTGATCCGTAACCCCGTCCGGAGGTGTGTGCGTTGCGAGTGCCTCGTGCGAGAGGACAGGCCCGGTGCGGGCTCGGAGAGGGGGACCGAGTGGAGGCGGACGAGCTGCTGCTGCTCGTGGCAGGTGGGGACCAGAAGGCCTTCGAGGACCTGTACGGACTGGTGTCCGGCCCGGTGTTCGGTCTCGTACGGCGTGTGGTGCGCGACCCCGCCCAGTCGGAGGAGGTGGCTCAGGAAGTGCTGCTCGAACTGTGGCGGTCCGCAGCGAGGTTCGACCCGGGCCGGGGCAGCGCGATGTCGTGGATCCTCACCCTCGCCCACCGCCGCGCCGTCGACCGGGTCCGCAGTGCCCGGGCGGCCGGGGAGCGCGAGCAGCGCGAGGCGCTGCGCGCGAACCAGCCCGCCTTCGACCAGGTCACCGAGGAGGTCGAGGCCGGACTCGAACGGGAATGGGTGCGCCGCTGCCTCGACCGGCTCACCGTCCTGCAGCGCCAGTCGGTCACCCTCGCCTACTACGAGGGCTACACGTACCGTGAGGTGGCCGAGCAGCTCTCCCTGCCGCTGGGCACCGTCAAGACCCGGATGCGGGACGGACTGACCCGTATGCGCGAGTGCCTGGGAGGTGTGGCATGAGCCTCTTCCGCCGCGAGGACCTGCACTCGCTCGCCGCGCCCTACGCGCTCGACGCCCTGGAGCCCCCGGAGCGGGTCCGCTTCCAGAAGCACCTCAGGGAGTGCGACCGCTGCGCCGCCGAGGTGCGCGCCCTGACCGAGGACGCCGTGCGGCTCGCCTGGTCCACGAGCGCCCCGCCCCCCGCCGCGATGCGTGACCGCGTCATGCTCGCCGTACGGACCACTCCGCAGGACCCGGCGCCGCAGGGGGCGGTGGCGCGCGAGCCGGCACGGGCGCGGGCGACGCAGCTGCCTCCGCACGTGTGGGGCGCCCAGCCGCCGCCGCGACAGCGGCAACGGCGCCGGATCCCGCTGTTCGTGCCCTTCGCCACGGCCACCGCCGCCGCGGCCCTCGTCGTCGCCTCGCTGTTCGCCGTGCAGGCGAACCGGGCCCAGGACCGGCTGACCGCCGAGCAAGATCGGTCACGTGAGATCGCCCACGTTCTGGCGGCCCCGGACGCCCGTGCGGGCAGTGGCCGGGACGTGCGGGGCCGCACCCTCGGAGTGATCGCTTCCGCCACGGAGGGGAGTGCGGTGGTCACCCTCGGCGGATACGACGCCCCGTCGGGCGGCCGCGTGCACCAGTTGTGGCTCATGCGCCCGGGCGCGCAACCACGCTCCCTCGGCCTCTTCGAGGGCGACACGCCCCTGGTCACAACGGGTTTGGGAATTTCCGCGACGTCACTGGCCGTGACCGTCGAGCCCGCCGGGGGATCGCCACAGCCCACTACCCAGCCGATCGTCCAACTCGCCCTGAAATCTGTTGGATTCGGAGAGTAATCGGAGATACATCGTCAACCCCCTTATGGGGAAGGTGAATCCTGTGACCGCGATACACGAGTGCCCGGACAGGGCGATAGGGTTAACCTGCCCGGGCCGGGTGGACTCGTACGGGTGGGGAGTGACATGGAACAGATAACAGTGCGCAGCAGGGCCAGGGTCCCTGCGATCACCTGCGGGAGCAGCGCGACCAGTTCGCGCCTCGACCGCCACCTCTCGGTGCTGGGCGGCCCCGCCGTCCCCCAGCGGGAGACGGTCGAGGCGACCTCGCTGATGCGGGAACTGACCGCGCGTCAGCCGCACGACCGCAGTGGCAGGGGTGCGCGTGTGCGTCGCGTCTCGCTCTTCGCGCCGCTGCGCCGACTGCGCCGCTCCCTGTTCGGCAGCAGGTAGGGGTCCGCGCTCGGGCGGTCACACTGTCACCGGCGCCGACGCTGCGACACTCGTCGTCCGTCATCCCCGCGGCACGCAGCGGCGCCAGGTGTGATCCCGAGCGCGGTACGCCCCCTGTCGGTGCCTCATCCCCGCCCGGCAGCGACCGGGGGCGACGTCCGCGGTCCAGGCCGCCCGTTCACCGCTCCCCGTGCGCGTACTGGCGCACGGCCAGCGGCACGAACACCCCGAGCAGCACGGCGCACCACACGATCGACCCCGCCACGGGGTGGGCCACCGGCCAGGCCGCCCCGTCGGGTACGGGAGCGTTCCCGAAGAGGTCTCGCAGGGCCGTCGCCACCGCGCTGATCGGATTCCACTCGGCGACCGTCCGCAGCCAGCCCGGCAGTCCGTCGGCCGGGATGTACGCGCTGGACAGCAGCGGCAGCAGGAACGTCGCGCCGCCGAGCTGACCGGCCGCCTCCTCGTTGCGGGTGAGCAGGCCGAGGTAGATCCCGGCCCAGGCGCAGGCGAAGCGGAACAGCATCAGCAGCCCGAGCGCCCCCACGGCTTCGAGCAAGCTCCCCTCGACCCGCCAGCCGACCGCGAGGCCCACCAGCAGGAACGGCACCGTCCCGAGGGCCGTGGCCACCAGGTCCGCGGCGGCCTGCCCCAGCGGTACGGCCGCCCGGCTCACCGGCAGCGTGCGGAAGCGGTTCGTCACGCCCCGGTGGGTGTCCTGGGCAGCCTGGAACATGCCGGCCATGATCCCGCCCGAGGCGGTCGCCACCAGCAGGCCCGGCACGAGGAACGACCGGTACGCCTCGCCCGGCACCGCCAGCGCGCTGCCGAAGACGTAGCCGAAGAACAGCAGCATGCTGATCGGCATCGTCTGGGTGAGGATCAGCAGCCCCGGGTTGTTGCGCAGCCGCAGCAGCTGGCGGCCCAGCATCGCGGTCCCGTCGTACGCCAGCATGCTCATGCGGCACGCTCCTTCTCGTCGGTCGTCCGGGTCGTCTCGGTCGTATCGGTGGTCCTGGGGGGCGCGGTCTCCGTCAGGCGCAGGAACACGTCGTCGAGGGTCGGCGGGCGCAGGCTCACGTCGAGCAGGGGCACGCCCGCCGTGTCCAGGGCACGCACCAGCAGCGGGATCGTGAGCGTCGGGTCCTTGCTGACCGCGCCGACGGCGTTGCGCTCATGGTCGAACGACGGCTGCGCGCCCGTCAGCCGGTCCAGCACGGCCGCCGCCTTCGCAAGGGTGTCCGCATCCGGCACGACGACCTCGGCGTGCGCCCCGACCAGCGACTTGAGCTGCGCCGGAGACCCGGTGTGCGTGACGCAGCCCCGGTCCACCAGGGCGATGTCGTCGGCCAGTCGGTCGGCCTCCTCCAGGTACTGCGTGGTGAGCAGCACGGTCGTGCCCTCGGCGGTCAGGCCGCGCACCACGTCCCAGATGAGGGTGCGGCTGACCGGGTCGAGGCCGGTCGTCGGCTCGTCCAGGAACAGCACGTCGGGGCGGCGGACCAGGCTCGCCGCGAGGTCCAGGCGGCGGCGCATGCCGCCGGACCAGGTGGACGCGGGGCGGTCGGCGGCCTCGGTCAGACCGAAGCGGTCGAGGAGCTCCGCGGTCCGTCGGGCCGGTCCGCGCACCCGGTACAGCCGGCCGAACAGCTGAAGGTTCTGGCGTCCGGTGAGGTCCCCGTCGATCGAGGTGTCCTGCCCGGTGACGCTGATCCTCTTGCGTACGGCGGCGGCCTCGCGGACGAGGTCGTGTCCCGCGACCCGGGCCGAGCCGGCGTCCGGCCGCAGCAGCGTGGTCAACAGCCCTACCGCCGTCGTCTTCCCCGCCCCGTTCGGCCCGAGGACCCCGCAGACCGTCCCCTCGGGGACCGCGAGGTCCAGCCCCCGCAGGGCGTGGACCTCCCCGAAGTGCTTCTCCAGACCTTCACTAAGTACAGCGTACGTAGAAGTCATGCCATGACCATAGCGCACTACGTACGCTGTACGTAACTAGGATGGTGGCCGAGGTGATGATCGATGGCTGGCCGAGCGGCCGTACCCGAAGTGATCTGGGCGCGCCCCGAGCGCACCGGCCGTGGGCCGAAACCGGCGTTCACCCGCGCCGACATCGCGGCGGCGGCCGTGCGGATCGCCGACGCGGAGGGGCTGGACGGGGTCACCATGCGGCACGTCGCCGCGGAGCTGGGCTGCGGCACGATGTCGCTGTACAACTACGTCCCCCGCAAGGAGGACCTGTACGAGCTGATGATCGACGCCGTCGGCGCCGAGCACGAGATGTTCGAGCCCACGGGCGACTGGCGCGCCGACATGCTCCGCAACGCGGCGGAGACGCGCGCCATCATGCACCGCCACACCTGGGTGCCGCGCCTGATGCCGGGGGTGTTCGGCTTCAGCCCCAACACCCTGCGCTACCTGGAGCACTGCCTGGCCTGCCTCGAACCGCTCGACGTGCCCGCCGGCACGAAGACGGAGCTGGTCGCGCTGCTCAACGGCGTCGTGACGACGTACACCGGGAACGACATCGCGACCGCCGAACGCACCCGCTCCATGCCGTGGACGGCCGAGGAGGAGAACGCCGTCCGCATGGCCTACCTGGGCAGCCAGATCGCCACCGGAGCGTATCCACGGCTGACCGCGGCCTTCATGGAGCAGAGCGGCCCGGTCGATCTGGAGGCGGTGTTCCGGCGGGCGCTCGAACGCGTCCTGGACGCCTTCGACCCCGAGCTGCGCTAGAGCGGCGTCCTGGACGCCGGGTGGTGCTAGAGCAGCGCCAGTTGCCCCTCGGGCCCCTCCTCGGGACCCTCCAGCACCGACGCCGGGCGGCGGGACCCGCGCGGCACCGGCAGGACGCCCGCCTCGCGCAGCTCCGTCGCCGTGACCGGGTCGGGGGCCTCCGGCCCCTCCAGGGGGCGCAGCTCGGCCAGGAGTGCGAGGACGGTGATCAGCTCCAGCAGCTCCGACGTCCAGGTCTGGGGCCAGGTGGCGGGACGGATCGCCGCAAGCGTGCCCGGCTCGGGGGCGGCGACACGCGTCGCGAACCACTCCTGAAGGACGCGCACCCCGCCCACCTCGAAGTCCCAGGCCTCCGGAGGCGCCGTTCCATGGGGCCTCCCGGTGGTTCCGTCCTGGGAGACGGGGTGATGGGGGTGGGGGTTCCATGGTCCGGACCCGGCCCGGCGGTGTCCG
>NZ_JBEOXI010000345.1:0-7017 GCF_040296465.1 Streptomyces sp. NPDC002130 | reverse complement strand
CTGGACACCAAGCACGCCGCCGACCGGCTGGCCAAGAAGCTGCTGGCCGTGGGCGTGCGCGCGATGGCGCTGCACGGCGGGAATCCTCACGTTTCCGAGGTCGTCAGCACTTCTCCCTCAGGGAGTGCAGGTGCGCGCTGGAGCGGCGGGCGAAGGTGAAGGACTCGGCCGGGTTGTCGTGCTCGGCCTGCCAGTGGTGGGCCATGCGGTGGCCGCGCAGCCGGGTCACGGCGGAGATGAACCGCTGGTAGTCGATGTCGCCGTCGCCGACGTCGGTCATGCGGTAGCCGTACGGGTTCGACGGGTCGCTCTCGCCGTCCTTCACGTGGAAGAGCGGGTAGCGGTCGGGCTGCCGCAGGACGTAGTTCAGCGGCTCGAACGGGGCGGGCGTGCCGTCGGGCCGCTTGGAGAAGCGGAACTGGCCGACGTACGCCCAGTAGATGTCCATCTCCAGGTACACGAGGTCGGGGTCGGTCTCCTTGAGCAGGATGTCGTAGAGGCGGACCTTGGGATTGTCGGTGGCGAAGGAGAACTCCTCGGAGTGGTTGTGCTGGTAGAACTTCATGCCCCGGGCCTTCGCCGCCGCGCCGTACGTGTTGAAGTCCTCGGCGGCGCGCTTCCAGGCGTCGACGGTCGAGCCGTAGCGGAACGGGCCGGCGGCCGTGCCGATGTGCTTGAGGCCGAGCGCCTGGGCGTCGTCGAGGACCTTGGTGAGGTTCTGGGCGAACGTGTAGGCGTTCGGGTCGGAGGAGTAGTAGCCGACGTGGCTGCCGATCGGGTTCAGACCGTGGTTGCGGGCCAGCCGCTTGAGCTGGGCGAGCGTGATGGGGCCCGCGGAGCCCTGGGTGTAGCCGGCGAACTCGACCTCGTCGTAGCCGTACCGTTCCAGTTCGGCGAAGACGGGACCGAAGCCGAGGGTGGAGACCTTGTCGCGCAGGCTGTAGAGCTGTATGCCGAGGCGGCCGGGCGGCAGTACGGGGCGGCCGCGGCCCTTGGAGCCGGACGCGGTGGCGGGCGTGGCGCTGCGGGTGGCGGCCGTGGCGTTGCCGGTGGCGGCGTTCGCCGGGGCCGCGGCGCCGAGCAGGGCGGCGGCGGTGGCACCGGCGGCCACGCCGAGCATGCCTCGTCTGCTGAGGCGGTGGCCGAGTTCGGGGTCGGGCTGGGAGAAGCGGCTCATGCGGGGAACTCCTCGTGATCGCGGGGCGTTGTCAGTGGTGAGTGCTTCACTTGTGACCAGTCGGTACTGAGGGCTGTGACCTCAGGCGAGACCGGCGAGTCGGAGCAGCAGTGACTTCACATCGGTGGCCGCGACGCGGTCGCCGACAGCGCGGGGGGTGGAGCAGATGAGGAGCGGACCGTCGTCGTCGCTCTGCGGAAGGCGGCCGTGGCTGCCGCGAATAGGTGAGGGGTCCAGGGGCACGACCGCCATGCGGTAGCGCATGCCGAGCTTCTTGCGCGCCAGTGCGGTGGCCGCCTTGACCTTGACGTACGGGTCGAGGGGATCCATGAAGAGTTCGACCGGGTCGTAGCCGGGTTTGCGGTGGATCTCGACGAGTTGCGCGAAGTCGGGCGCGCGGTCGTCGTCGAGCCAGTAGTAGTACGTGAACCAGGCGTCGGGTTCCGCCACGGCGACGAGTTCGCCGGCGCGCGGATGGTCGAGGTGATGGGCCTTCTTGCTCTCGTCGTCCAGCAGTTGCGCGATGCCGGGCAGACCGTCGAGCGCCGCCCTGGTGGCGTCGAGGTCCTCGGGGCGGCGCACGTAGACATGGGCGATCTGGTGGTCGGCGACCGCGAAGGCACGGGACGCCATCGGGTCGAGGTACTCCATGCCGTCCTGCGTGTGCACCTCCAGCAGCCCGGCGCGGCGCAGGGCGCGGTTGATGTCGACGTGCCGGTTAACCCGGGTGATGCCGTACTCGGACAGGGCGACGACGGTACGGCCCTCGGCGCGGGCGTCGTCCAGCAGCGGGGCCAGGGCAGCGTCCAGGTCGGCGGCCGCCTTCAGGGAGCGCGGGTCGTCGGGGCCGAAGCGCTGCAGATCGTAGTCGAGGTGAGGGAGATAACAGAGCGTCAGGTCGGGGTGCCAGGTGGACATGATGTGGCGGGTCGCCTCGATGATCCAGCGGCTGGAGACGAGGTCGGCTCCTGGGCCCCAGAAGTGGAACAGGGGGAACGTGCCGAACTTGTCGGTGAGTTCGTCGTGGAGTGCGGCCGGCCGGGTGTAGCAGTCGGGTTCCTTGCGGCCGTCGGCGTAGTAGACGGGACGGGGGGTGACGGTGATGTCGGTGTCGGCGCCCATGGCGTACCACCAGCAGATGTTCGCGACGGTGTAGCCGGGGTGGGCGCGACGGGCCGCGTCCCAGACTTTGTCGCCGGCCACGAGCCCGTTGTGCTGGCGCCACAGCAGGACGTCGCCGAGTTCGCGGAAGTACCAGCCGTTGCCGACGATGCCGTGCTCCGAGGGCATGGTGCCGGTGAGGAACGTGGACTGGGCGGTACAGGTGACGGCGGGCAGGACGGTGCCCAGCGGGGCGCGGGAGCCGGACCGGCCGAGCGCCTTGAGGTGGGGCATGTGGTCGAGGAGACGGGGGGTGAGGCCGACGACATCGAGGACGAGGAGCGGGGTGGGGCGGTCCGTGGCCGCCGGAAGCGGGGCGGGCGTGTCTGTGGCGGCCGGGTCCGGGTGCTCATGGGGGCCGGTGCTCATGGCAGCTCCTTCAGGCCGAGGTCCGTCAGCAGGTCGCGGGCGAGGGTGAGTTCGGCGGCGATGCCCTCGGCGAGTTGGGTGCGGCCCTTGGGGCGCAGCTCGGGTGGGAGGGCCTGCCAGGTGTAGGTCTCGACCTCCAGGTGGCGGGTGAGCGGGGCCGGACCTCCGACGAGCCGGGTCAGTGCGGATTTCAGGACCGGGAGGGTGGAGGTGAGGGGCGCGGCGGGGGCCGCGTGCAGGGGGACGTGGAAGTGCGCCCGCCAGGGTGAGGCCTCCGGCAGGGCGTGTCCGGCGAGGGCCTCGTCGAGGTCGTCGGTGGCGCGCAGGCCGGCGGCGGTGGCCGTGCGGGTCTGGTGCAGGAAGCGGGGTTCGGCGAATGCGGCGAGCGCCTCGCGCACCTCGGGGAGGTGGGGGTGTTCGGCGTGGAGGGCGGCGGAGAGCTGGGATTTGACGACGGGGACGCGGGCCGCGGTGAGCGCGTCCAGGGCGGTGTGCGGATCTTCGAAGGAGGTGGCGAGATGGCAGGTGTCGACGCAGATGCCGATGCGGTGGTGGCCGATCGCGGTGAGCGGGGCGAGGGCGTCGTGGGTGGTCTCGACGACGCAGCCGGGTTCCGGTTCCAGGCCGACGCGGATGGAGCGGCCGGTCAGCTCCTCGAGGGCGTCGAGGCGTTCGGCGAGTGCGCGCAGCGCGGTGCGGGCGGTTTCCGCGCGCTTGTCGTCGTACGCGGTGCGCCAGGCGAGGGGCAGCGTGGAGATGGTCCCGTCGGTGACGTCGTCCGGGAGGAGACCGGCGAGGACGCGGGCCAGGGCGGTGGTGTGGTCGAGGCGCTCCGGATCGGCCCAGTCCGGCTTGTAGACGCGGTACTTGACCTCCTCGGCGCCGAAGCCCTCATAGGGGAAGCCGTTGAGGGTGACGACCTCGAGGCCACGCCGGTCGAGCTCGGTGCGCAGGCCGCGCAGGGCGGACGGGTCGGTGACGAGGGCGTGGGCGGCGTCCTTGGCGAGCCACAGTCCGATGCCCAGACGGTCGCGTCCCAGGCGTCGGCGGACGGGCTCGCAGTGGTCGCGGAGCTGGGCGAGGACGCCGTCGAGGGTTTCGGCGAGGTGGACGTTGGTGCAGTAGGCGAGGTGGACGGTGGAACCGTCGGGGTGGCGGAAGCGCATGATTCACGCCTCCGCGGCGGGGACTCGGACCGGAGAGCCGGAGCCGGTGCCCGCCCCGTGCGGATCCTTCGGGGCGCCGCGGAGGACGGAGTTGCCCTCGTGGGTGGTCTCCGTGCCGGTGACGTCGAGGTTCAGGCGTCCGCTGAGCCCGTAGAAGGCGACGGGGTTGCGCCACAGCACCTGGTCGACGTCGTCCTCGTCGAAGCCCTCCGCCAGCATGAGGTCGCCGACCTTGCGCGTCTTGAGGGGGTCGCTCTTTCCCCAATCGGCGGCGGAGTTCACGAGGACCTGCCCGGTTCCGTAGGTGCGCAGGATCTCGACCATGCGCTCCTCGTCCATCTTGGTGTCCGGATAGACGGAGAAGCCCAGCCAGCAGCCGCTGTCCCTGGCCTCCTTGACGGTGGTCTCGTTGAGGTGGTCGACCAGCACCCGGTCCGGGGCGAGGTCGGACTCCCGGACGACGTCCAGGGTGCGGCGCAGCCCGGCGAGCTTGTCGCGGTGCGGGGTGTGCACGAGGGCGGGCAGTCCGTGGTCGGAGGCGAGCTGGAGCTGCGCGGCGAGGGCGGTGTCCTCCGCCGGGGTCATGGAGTCGTAGCCGATCTCTCCGACCGCCACGACGTTGTCCTTGACGAGATACCGCGGCAGCTCGTCGAGGACGGGCCGGCAGCGCGGGTCGTTCGCCTCCTTGGGGTTGAGGGCGATCGTGCAGTGGTGGGCGATGCCGTACTGGGCGGCGCGGAAGGGCTCCCAGCCGAGGAGGGAGTCGAAGTAGTCACGGAAGGAGGCGGGCGAGGTGCGTGGCTGGCCGAGCCAGAAGGACGGCTCGACGAGGGCGCGGACACCGGCGGCGTACATGGCCTCGTAGTCGTCGGTGGTCCGGGACGTCATGTGGATGTGGGGGTCGAAGATGCGCATCAGGACTCCTTGCCGTGGGGGTGGTCCGTGCCGGGGGGCGGGGTGACGGACTCGGTCAGGTCCAGGACGCGGTACAGGTCCTCGGGGACGGTGCGGCCGGCGGCGGTGCGTTCGGCGGCGTAGTCGCCCAGCATGCGGGCGAGTTCGCCGTCGCCGGCGGCGCGCCGGGGCAGGTCCGCCACGTCGTCGACGGGGACACCGGTGAACAGGCACTTCAGCACGGCGTGGCGCCAGGCGTGGGCGGTCAGGTGGCGGGCGGCGTAGGGGCCGACGGCGGCGCTGAGGAGCCGGGTGTCGTTGGTGCGCAGGGCGTCCTCGATCAGAGGGAGGGCGCTCGGCCCGGACACGAGGTGGGGCAGGGCGTGCAGTACGGCTCGGCGTTCGTCGGCGGTGCCCTGGAAGTACACCCGGGTCAGGGCGTCTGCGCCGGCGCGGGCCGCGTCCAGGATGAGGACGCGTGCGGCGTCGGCGTAGGCGGGGCCGCAGCGCCGTCCGGCTTCGGCGAGGCGCAGTTCCCAGACCGAGATGGGTCCGTGGAGGCCGGGGTGGGCGGCGGCCTCGTCGAGGGCGTGGTCGAGCCAGGTACGGGCGGGCGGGTCGAGGTGGGTGGTGAGGTGGTGGCGGAGGTCGGTGAGATCGGTGAGCGAGGGGGTGGGGGCGGTGTCCCGGGTGGGGAGGCGGGCGTGGGTGCGGGCGTCGCGGGGTCCCTGGGCAGTCCGGTCGGGATCCTTGAGGCTCTGGGTGTCCTGGCTGCGCTCGGTGTTCTCGGCTGTCGCCGCCGGTGTGGCTCGGGGGTGGGTCATCCGGTGCTGCTCCCCTCATGGGTGGTGGAGGGAGCGCCGTGGGGTGGCGCGGCCTGTCGGCGGGCCGGAGCGGAAGCAGGCGACGCGGTGGCCGCGGTCCGCTCGGCGTGACGGAGGAACGGGAGGGAGTGTGCGGCGAAATGCGGGCCGGCGTGGGAGTGGCGGGGCAGTTCGACGACCGTCAGACCCTGGTAGCCGGTGGTGGCGAGGGCCGCCAGGACCGGAGGGAAGTCAATCTCCCCGTCCCCGAAGGGGAGGTGCTCGTGGACACCGCGCCGCATGTCCTCGATCTGGACGTGCCGCAGCCAGGGGGCGGCCGCACGCACGCAGTCGGCCGGAGAAAGGGGTTCGAGGCACTGGCAGTGGCCGATGTCCAGGGTGAGGCCGAGGGGCTCGGGGTCACCGAGGGCGCTGCGCAGCTGGTGGAAGTCGGCCAGGGTGGCCAGGAGGTGGCCCGGCTCGGGTTCGACGGCGAGCGGGACGCCCGCGGAGGCGGCGGCGTCCAGGACGGGGGTCAGGGCCTCGGTGAGGCGTTTCCACGCGGTGTCCGTGTCGGTGCCCTGCGGGACGACTCCGCTGAAGCAGTGGACGGCATGTGCGCCGAGGTCTGCGGCGACCCGGACGGCCCGGACGAGGAGGTCGGCACGGCGGGCCCGGTCGTCTGGTTCCGGGTCGAGCAGGGACGGGCCGTGCTTGCGGCGCGGGTCGAGCACATAGCGGGCGCCCGTCTCGACGGTGACGCCCAGCGCGAGTTCGTCCAGCCGGTGCGCGACCCGGCGGGTGCGGGCTCCGAGGCCCGGGGCGAGCGGGTCGAGGTGCATGTGGTCGAGGGTCAGTCCGACGCCGTCGTAGCCGAGGTCGGCGAGGAGGGCGAGGGCGTCGTCGAGCCGGAGGTCGGCGAGACCGTTGGTGCCGTAGCCGAAACGGAGGGAGGGAACGGCCCCGGCACGGCTCTCGGGGGCGCTGGCGGCGGGGCTCATGTGACGCTCACCTTCTTCGCGAATCGGGCTCCTGACGGGGCGAGGGCTGCGATGAGAAGGGCGGTGGCCGTGCCCCGGGAGCGGGCGGTGAGGGTGGCCTGGAGCGGGATGGTGGCGCGGACGCCGGCGCCGACGGCGCGTTGGGTGAGGGGAGGTGAGGGGTTCAGGGTGGCGTGGAAGTAGGGGCGGGCCGTCGTCGCGGCGTAGGCGGCTCCGAGGGCGGTGGTGAGCAGTGCCGCGGGCTCGGGGCCCGGGTGCCAGGGGGCTCGGGGGCCCGTCCGCGCGTGCGCGGTTGCCTGCCTGCGGCCTCTCGTGGAGGCAGCGGAGCGACGTGTCACCAGCCGGGTGAGCAGCGCGGTCGTTGCGAGGGCCGCCAGCGGGGGCAGGGGCGATCCGCCCTGGCCCTTGAGGACCGGGACGAGGGGGGTGGCGAGGGCGGCGGCGGC
>NZ_JBEOXI010000344.1:0-7037 GCF_040296465.1 Streptomyces sp. NPDC002130 | reverse complement strand
CGAACATCGGCTGCGCCGACATGATCATCGCCGCGATGCCACCGGGAAGCCGATAGGCCGCGCCGCCGTGCGGGGACGGCGGGGACCCACACCTCCTTCGGGCGGTGGGCGGGACCGGCCGGGTCAGCCGGCACCGGTGGCGGCGGGCTCGGTGTCGAGGACCTCGCAGTAGGCGGCTTCGGTGGCCGCGGCGACCTGGCCCCAGCCGTACCTGCTGAGCACCCGGCGGCGG
Source organism: Streptomyces sp. NPDC002130 (assembly GCF_040296465.1). Taxonomy (NCBI): domain Bacteria; kingdom Bacillati; phylum Actinomycetota; class Actinomycetes; order Kitasatosporales; family Streptomycetaceae; genus Streptomyces; species Streptomyces sp. NPDC002130. The sequence continues at coordinate 6,805 of NZ_JBEOXI010000344.1, read as the reverse complement.
CCGGCCGCCCCGCAGGCCGCGCGGGCCTCCGGATCGGCGAGCAGTCCGGCGACGGCGCTGGCCAGGGCCGCCGGGTCGCGGGGCGGAACCAGTCGTCCGGTGGCCGGGTCGGCGACGGTGTCGAGCTGTCCGCCGACCGCGCTGGCCACCACGGGCACGCCGCAGGCCATGGCCTCCAGCGGGACGATGCCGAAGGGTTCGTAGTCGGCGGGGCAGACCACCACGTCGGCGGAGCGCAGCAGTGCCGGCACCTCCTCGCCGGTGAGGGCGCCGGTGAAGCGGACGCGGTCGGCGACGCCGGCGCCCCGCGCGATGTCGCGCAGCCGCCGCACCTCCGGGTCGCCGTCGAGCCGTCCGGCGGGCGGCCCGCCGACGACGACCAGCTCGGTGCCGGGCAGCCTGGCCAGGGCGGCGACGGTCACGGCGGCGCCCTTGCGCGGCACGAGCCGGCCCAGCTGCAGGATCCGGTGCGGGTACGGGCCGCGCGGCGCGGCCGGGCCCTTCGGCGTGAACCGGTCGGTGTCGACACCGCACGGCACGACGCCGATCCGGTGCGGGGGAATGCCCATGCGGACCAGTTCGTGGACCTCGTCGCGGCAGGTGGCGATCACGCGGTCGCAGTTCAGGCCCACCTCGATCTCGCCGGGGATCCGCTCCGGCGGGCTGGTGTCTGCGAGCCGCTGGTGCCGTCGCTTGACCGTGCCGAGGGCGTGGTACGTGTGCAGCAGGGGAAGGCCGTGCTCGCGGGTGGCACGCAGCGCGGCCAGGCCCGACATCCAGTAGTGGGAGTGCACGAGGTCCGGCGCCCGGGTGCGCCAGCCTCGGGCGAGGTGGCGGCCGAACTCGTCCATGTGCGGCAGCAGCTCGTCCTTGGGGAGCGGTTCGGCCGGCCCGGCGGGTACGTGGTGCACCTCGACGCCGTCGCGCAGTTCCACCCGCCAGGGCAGGTCGGGCGCGTCGCGGCGGGTGTGGACGGTGACGCGGTGGCCGCGGTCGGCGAGTGCCCCGGCGAGGCAGGCGACGTGGACGTTCTGCCCGCCGGCGTCGACTCCGCCGACTGCGGCGAGGGGGCTGGCGTGCTCGGAGACGAGCGCGATCGCGAGGACGCCCGGGTCGAGCGGGCCGCCGCCGAGCGGTCCGGACGGGAAGGGGCTGAGGGACGGGGTCATGAGCACACCTCCGTGATCAGGCGCTCCCAGTCGGCCAGGAAGCGTTTGAGCCCGTAGCGTTCGAGGGCCGCCTGGCGGGCGCGGGCTCCGTCCGCGGTCGCGGCCTCGGGTTCGTGGAGGTAGCGGCGGGCCGCGCGGGCCAGGACGTCGGGGCGGGTGGTCAGGGTGCCGGCGCCGGGCGGGACCGCCTCGATCGCCGCGGTGGTGGCGAGCGCCAGCACGGGCATGCCGAGGTGCATCGCCTCCAGCAGGGACAGGCCGAGCGAGGTCCAGCGCACCGGGTGCAGGTACATGCGGCGTTCGGCCAGCGCCGTGTGCAGCTCGCTCTGGGGCAGGTCGGCGGTGCGGCAGCGGTCCGGCGGCAGGCCGAGGTGTCCGGCCAGGCCCTCGGTGCCCATCCCGAACACATCGAGCGGGACGGCCTCGGCGAGGGCGGGCAGCAGGTCGGTGCCGGTGTACCGGGCGCGCCGCACGGGTTCGTTGACGACGACGGCGGCGCGGGCGAGCCTGCCGCTGTAGCGCTGGCCCGGGTCGACGATGCCGTGTTCGATCACCTCGGTGCGGGTGCTGCCGCCGTCCCAGAACAGCCGGTTGAAGTGGGTGACGTGCACGAGCGTCAGGTCGTCGCGGTCGGCGCACGGGTGCCGGGTGCCGGGCACGTCGCCGTCGGGCGCGTTGTGCTCCAGGTACACCGCGGGCACATCCCGCCCGGGGCGGCGCCCGCCGAGCCACCGTTCGGCCAGCGCCGCCTCGTGCGGCCGCTGGAGGAGGACCAGGTCGACCGGCGCGTCGCCGAGTTCCGCCGGGGTGACCTCGCGGACCGAGGCGGGCCAGGTGAAGGTCCGGGCCCGCCCGAGGCCGTCCGGGCCGCGGTCGGGCGTGACGGGGACGAGGTAGGTGTGCGGGCCCTGGACGAACGCGGTCGTCCAGGAGCCGTGCACGTGCCACAGCAGGATGTTCATACGGCCGCTCCTCGCTCGGTCGGTTCTCCCCGGTCCGCCGGGTCGCCCGTGAGGGCCGCCACGGCGGCGAGCACCTCGCCGTCGCCGATGCCGTCGAGGCAGGGGTGTCCCGGCACCGGGCAGTGCCGGGCCCTCGTCTGCGCGCACGCCGCGTGCGGGTCGCCGAGCAGGACGTGCGGTACGCCGTAGGGGGCCCACCGGTCGGCCGGCACGACCGGCGCGAAGAGGCTGACGACGGGTGTGCCCACGGCGGCGGCGAGATGTGCCGGTCCGGTGTTGCCGACCACCACGGCCCGGGCTCCGGCCAGGACTCCGGCCAGTTGTGGCAGGTCGGTGGCGCCGCCGAGGTCCAGGGCGTGCCGCCCGGCGACCCGTGCGGTCAGTCCGCGCTCGGCGCGCCCGCCCGTGACGACCACCCGGTGCCCCGCGGCGGACAGTGCGGCCACGGCCCGTGCCGCCCGGCCCTGCGTCCAGGCCCGCGCGGGCACGGCCGCGCCGGGGTGGAGAACGACGTACGGCTCGGGCCCGGTGAGGTGGCCGGTGCTCGGCGGCGGCAGGACACGCAGCCGGCCGTCGTCACCGGGCGGGAGCGGGAAGCCCTCGGCGCGGGCCAGGTCGAGGGCCGCCAGCGCCTCGTGACGGTGCGGCCTCCTGCGGTGCCGCCGGTCGAGGAGCGCACCCGCGTAGTCCTCGCAGTCGGCTGCGGTCCGTCCGATCCCGGCCAGCTTCAGCAGCAGGGCGACGGGCAGCGGGCTCTGGTGGTACGACACCAGCACGAGCGCCCGGTCGAAGCGGCCCGCCGTGAGCGTCTCCATCAGCCGCCGGGTGTCGGCGCGCGTCACCGGCGGCGGCTCCAGCCCGACCCAGGGGGCGTCGAAGGTCAGCACGGCGTCGACGCCGGGCAGCATCCGCCCGGCCGCCGCGCCCTGCGGTCCGCAGAGCAGCGCGGTGTACGAGGACCCGGCGGCGACCGCCCGTACGGCGGGCCCCGCGAGGAGTACGTCTCCGGCGCTGTCGAGACGGACCACGAGGGTGCGGGGAAGGCGGGAGGGGGTCATCGCGGCTCCCGTGCCGGGACGGCCGAGCCGAGGACGAGGCGTACGGCCGCCGGCAGGTCCGGTGCCGTGACGTCGGCCGCCGCGGTCTCCTCGGCACGCGTGACGGCGGTGGGGACCAGGACCCCTCGGGTCCCCGCCGCCCGAGCCGCCTCCATGTCGGCTCCGATGTCGCCGATGACGGCGGTGCGTTCCGGTGGGACGGCGAGCCGCCGGCAGGCGGCCAGGATCAGTCCGGGTGCCGGTTTGCGGCAGGCGCAGCCCTCCCCCGGCCCGTGCGGGCACACGGCCCAGACGGCGAACGGCCCGAGCAGCTCCTCCACCCGCAGCCGGACGTCCTCCACGTCGCGGCGGGTCAGCAGGCCCCGGGCCACGCCCGACTGGTTGGTCACGACACCGACGGGCACCCCGGCGGCGCGCACGGCGTCCACGGCCTCGCGGGCGCCCGGCATGAGCGTGACCCGCGACGGGTCCCCGTTGTAGGGCACGTCGGCGACGAGGGTGCCGTCGCGGTCGAAGAGAACGGCCGCGGGGTGGGGGCCGCCGCCCGGCACGTGCGGGTGCCGCCGCACGGGCCCGGGGAGCAGCCAGGGGGCGAGGGGCGGCGTCATGACCGCAGCCGTTCCCGGGCGGCCGGGCGGGGCGCGGGCGCCGGCTCACCGCTCCCGAACGGGGTGTGCGGCCGGGCCTTGCGGTGCGCCAGCCGCCCGCGCAGCCAGTGCCAGGTCGCGGCGGGCGGGACGAGGGCACTGGTCACCGCCATGGTGAGCACCTCGTCGCGGGTGCCCGGCCCGGGCAGGATGCGGGCGAGGGCGAACTCGGTGGTACCGGTCAGCCAGGCGGCGGCGCAGGCCGCGGCGGCCCGGTGCCTGCCGAGCAGGGCGCAGCCGAGCGCCGTCACCCCCGCTCCGGTCACCGCCAGGTGCAGGGGCAGGCGCCCGCGGGGTGCCTCCGCCCGGCGCCACCAGTGACGGCCGTGCAGCCGGGTCATCAGCACGTCGTCGGCGTTGCCGGCCTGGAGCCGGACGGAGATCCAGCGCCCGGCCTGCCGTACGGGGTGGGTGGTGGTGCGCCGGCCGACGGTGAGGGTCCAGCCGGCGTCGAGCATGCGCAGGGCGAGGTCGGCGTCCTCCCGGAAGGCCCGGCGGAAGCGTTCGTCGAATCCGCCCACGGCCGTCAGCGCGGCCCGGCGGTACGCCAGGTCGGCGGTGATCCAGCGGGCACCGGCGAGTCCGGCCGTGTTGCGTTCCCAGTCCGTGGGGCGCCGGTCGGCGGGCAGGGGCACCTCGATCCGGGCGGTGATCCCGGCGGTGCGCTCGGTGGCCGCGGCCAGGTCCAGGGTCAGGTCGTCGCCCCAGGTGGGTCCTGGGACGACGTCGTCGTCGAGGAAGACGATCCAGGGCACGTCTCCGGCGGCCCGCCAGCCGAGGTTGCGTGCGGCGGCGGGCCCGCGCGCACCGCCGGGCACGACGATGGTGCGTGTGCGCAGGGACGGCGGGACGTCGGCGGTGAGGGGGGTGCGGACCGCGTCGGGCCGGTCGTCGACGAGGACCACCCGGACGGGGCCCGGCCCGGTCGCCTCCGCGAGGGCGTGCAGGCAGGCGCCCAGGCTGGGCCGGCCGAGGGTCGGGATGACGACGGCGTACGCGGCGTCGGGAGTGAGGGCCTCGGGTCGGGTCATCGGGGGCCTCCGGCGTCGCCGCTGTGGGGGTCGGTACGGAAGAGGTCGCCGCGCCGGATCGCGTACGGGCCGATGGCCAGCAGGTCGACGGGCGAGGAGCCGAAGCACTCCAGGGCGTCGCGCGGGTCGTCGACCATGGGCCGGCCGGCCGTGTTGAGGCTGGTGTTGACGACCACGGGCAGCCCGGTGAGCCGCTCGAACTCGCCGAGCATGCGGGCCACCAGGGGTTCGCGGTCGGGGTCGACGGTCTGGATGCGGGCGGTGCCGTCGACGTGCACGACCGCGGGGATACGGTCCCGCCAGGCGGGGGCCACGTCGTGCACGAACAGCATGTACGGGCTGGGCAGCGGGCCGTCGAAGAGGTCGGCCGCGCGGTCGGCGAGGACCATGGGGGCGACGGGCCGGAACTGCTCGCGGCCCTTGACGTCGTTGAGGCGTTCCAGGTTGCCGGCGTGCCCGGGGTGGGCCAGCAGGGAGCGGTGGCCGAGGGCCCGGGGGCCGAACTCGGAGCGGCCCTGGAACCAGGCCACGATCCCGTTGTCCGCCAGGGCGCGGGCCACGGTCGCGGCGATGTCCGGGGGCCGCTCGAAGGGGACGGCCGCGGTCTTCAGCCAGGCTCCGAGCTCGGCGTCGGACCACTCCCGTCCGAGGTCGGCACCGGCCATGGACTCCGGTGCGTCGCCCTCCACGGCGGACAGCAGCAGGGCTCCGCCCAGGGCGGTGCCGGCGTCTCCCGCCGCGGGCTGCACCCACACCCGGGCGAAGGGGCCCTCGCGGGCGATGCGGGAGTTGGCGACGCAGTTGAGGGCGACGCCGCCGGCGAGCGTGAGCACCCGGTCGTGGGTCCGGCCGTGCAGCCAGCGCACCAGGTCGAGCAGGGTCTCCTCCAGCACGGCCTGGGCACTGGCGGCGACGTCGGCGTGGTCCTGTGTCCATGGCTCGTCGGGGCCGCGGGGTGCGCACAGCTCGTGCCAGGGCACGCCGGTGGCGTGGAAGCCGCCGTCGCCGGTGGGGTGCACGTGGCGGCGCAGTTCGGCGAGCATGCGCGGCCTGCCGTGGGAGGCGAGGGCCATGACCTTGAACTCGTCGGAGGAGCGCAGGAAGCCGAGGTGCTCGGTGAGTTCCTCGTAGACCAGGCCGAGCGAGTGCGGCAGGTCCTGCGCGTGCAGTGCCTCCAGGCGGTCGCCCACGCGGCGCGCGGCCAGGTGGGAGGCGCGTTCGCCACGGCCGTCGAGGACGAGGACGGAGGAGTTCCGGGCGTCCGGTGCGGCGAAGGCGCTGGAGGCGGCGTGGGCCATGTGGTGCGGCACGAAGCGGACGATGCCGGGGTCGAGACCGGGCAGGGCGGTCCGAAGGAAGCCGGGTGCCTCGCGGGCGTAGGTCAGCCGCAGGTGGTCCCAGGGGTCGTCCAGACCCATGTCCTCGGCCGGCCGGGCGAGTCGGGGGTCGAAGGAGTAGGTGACGGCGTCGAGGTCCTGCGGGCGCAGCCCGGCCCGTTTCAGGCACCAGGCCGCGGCCCGCTCGGGCAGTTCCCAGGCGGAGAACGGCAGGGGTCTCTTGCCGTGTTTGCGCCGGGAGAACCGCTCCTCCTCCGCGGCGGCGACGGTCCGTCCGTCGATCACCAGGGCGGCGGCGGGGTCGTGGAAGAGGGCGTTGATTCCGAGGATGCGCATGGGGAGGCGGGCCTTTCGGCGGTCGGGAGACTCCCGGTCGCGGCGGTGCGGGGTGCCCGGGCGGGTTCACTCCTCGGTACTGGCCTCGCGGAACCAGGCGATCGTGCGCCGCAGCCCCTCCTCGGCACGCACCTGCGGATCCCAGCCCAGCTTGTCGCGGGCCAGCGTGATGTCCGGGCAGCGCACGGCCGGGTCGTCCACGGGGCGTTCGATGTAGCGGATCTCGGAGGAGGACTCGGCGAGTTCGACGACCAGGCGGGCCAGG
>NZ_JBEOXI010000343.1:0-7040 GCF_040296465.1 Streptomyces sp. NPDC002130 | reverse complement strand
CGTGACCCCTTGGCGACAGTTTCTCGGCTTCGGCGATGGACCGATGGCCGGGCACGAGCACGCTCCTTCGGGCCGCCTGAGAAGCCATGAGACATCGACGGTACGCAACGCGCTCATGGCCCGATGCGCATGAAAGCCATGGCGACAGCCGACCACCGGCGAGCGGCGCTCGCGGCGCCGCTCTTCGTGATGCGGCGGAAGCTGTTACGGGCCCTCAGCTGCCTCGTGGGAAATGATCTTGACGAGCGCGGGATGGCGACGGCTAGGGGCCATTCGTAGCCGCTGGCCAGCGCGTTTCGTCGGTGCCCCTACGCCCCTGGACTTACGAAGATGCGAGCGGGGAGGCTGATGCCGCTGCGGTTACCCGCTCAGTCCGGGGGAGATTGCGGCCCGGCACCCGTTTCAACTGATTCACGGTGACCTGAGCTCCGCGCCGGGGCAGCCTGGAATCAGAAGGGGTAGGCGGGGATGTCGCCCCGGACGGTTACCCACTGCTGCTCAGTGAAGGCCTCGAGGTTCGCGGTGGCGCCGCCGTGACGGGAACCGTTGCCGGAGTCGCCGCGCCCGCCGAAGGGCACGGTGGCCTCGTCGTTGACCGTCTGGTCGTTGATGTGCACCAGCCCAGTGGGAATGCGTTCGGCCAGTGCCAGCCCCTTGGCGATGTCCCGGGTCAGCACGCTCAGCGAGAGTCCGTACTCGGTGCCGGTGGCAAGCCTCACGGCCTCGTCCAGATCGCGGAAGGGCACCACGGGTGCGACCGGGCCGAATATCTCCTCCCGGTAGGCGCGTGCGGTCAAGGGGACGTCGGCCAGCACGGTCGGCCGGTACAGAAGGCCCTCGTAGGTGCCGCCTGCCACGAGCCGGGCACCTGCCGCCACGGTGTCGTTGACGACAGCGTGCGCGGCCTGCAGCTGGTGCTCGTCGATCATGTGGCCAACTGCCACCTCGCTCCTCGCCGGGTCTCCCACTGTCACGGCATTCGCCCGCCGGGCCAGCGACTCGACGTACTCCTCGGCGATCGACGCGTGCACCAGATGCCTGCTTGAGGCCATGCAGATCTGCCCCGCGTGGTGGAAGGAGCCGAACGCCCCAGCGGACGCCGCCTTCTCCACATCCACGTCGTCCAGCACGATCAGCGCCGAGTTGCCGCCCAGTTCGAGGTGGACGCGCTTCAGGTGCCAGCGCACGTGCCGTGTGGTGACGCTGCCAGGCGGTGTCGGCATGCCGTTCTTGTCGGGCACGACCGGTGCGAAGCCGTTGCCGTCCGCCTCGTACAGGTCGAAGACGATTGCGCCGTCCTCTTCGTAGGCGTTGATCGTGTGGCCGGGAAAGGCCGGCGGGGCCTGGAACCAGCGCACCTCGGAGGCATCACCGAAGCGCGGGATGACCCCGAAGACCTGCGGAAGGTCGCCGTCGTACACGAAGTGCGGGCCGCCGGCCTTCAGACGGTCGAGGTCGCTGGTGACGGGCATGACCGGGAAGAGCATGAAGTTCTTGGTCAGCGCGCAATCGTGGATCATGGCCGAGTACGGTGCCTCGAACCAGGCCTCGTGGATCACCTTGCCCGACGCGTCGATCACGTAGTAGGCGATGTCGCGCGTGGTCTCGCCTTTCGCGGCGTAACCGAAACCGAACATTTCGCCGGTGTCCGAGTCGAATTTCGGGTGGGCTGTGAAGGTCAGACTCGTGATATCATCGTGCGCATCCCATACACCCCGGGTCTCGAGGGTGACGGGATCGATCTCGTACGGCAGTCCGTCTTCCTTCGACGCCAGCATCCGGCCGGCGTGGAAGTAGATGGCGGTGTTCGCCGTCGTGCGGCTCGTGCCGGCGACGCTCGGGTCGTCGGAGTACGGATCCCGGTAATTCCCGTAAAGGGATCGGCGGGCCTGGCGCTCGAGCAGAAAACGCTCGGTGCGTACATAGCGGGTCCGGAAGTCGACTCAGCCGTCCTTGATTCGGAACGCGCGTACCGCACCGTCCCCGCCCGCAGCGGTGGTCATCGGCCACAGCACCGGGACCTCGGGAACATACACCTGGTCGGGAACCGCCTGGACGAACAGACCGTCGACGTCCGCGGGTACTGTGCCCTCGAGGACCTCCAGATCGAATACCTCGATATCGAACCGGCACGGCTCGTCCATTCCCATGGTGATTTCGGGTGGAAAAGTCTTTGCCATGAAGCCGTCTCCTTTGACTGCCGTCGCGCAGAATTTCGCCACGAGCTGCGGTTTTCTGACAGTAGGATGCGGTCGCTGCCCAAACCAGACGGTGGAATCACCGCATCCCGCTTCCGGTGACGGCTGGCAGGTACCAGGCGTCTCGCACGCCCGCTGACCTGGGTGTTTCTGATCTGCGCCACGGCCCCGGCGAGCGTTGTCGCGCGAACCCCGCTCGGCTATGCGTCTGCCTTGTGATCCGTGTGGTTTCTTTGTGCGCGACGGTGGTCATGTATTTTCGTCGGCGCGCAGGACGACATCCGCCTTCCATCGCCTCGCCGACGAATCGCCGGGCCCGGGGTCGTCCACCTCGACCGCAAAGGGCCGGTGCCGTGATACTGGCAGATTGTGTGCCTGGCCCGCAGACGAGTCCTGGCATGGTTTGCCGCGCCACCCCGCCCGGACGGAGCAGGACCAGGGGTCAGCCCGCGACGACGGCCATCCGGTCGCTGATCTCGTCGGCTGTGGTGAGGACTTTCTGGGCGATCTCCGTCTCGGCTTCCGGGTAGACCCGGGAGGCGAGGGCGGCGACGCTGACTGCGGCGACGACTTGTTTGTTCTCGTCGCGGATCGGGGCAGCGATGCCGACCACGTCGGGGTCGAGTTCGCCGCGGGTGACGGAGTAGCCGAGGCGGCGGATCCGGCCGAGGCGTTCCATCAGGGCGTCGACGTCGGTGAGGGTGGCCGGGGTGAAGCGGCGCAGTTCGGCGTTCTCCAGCAGTCTGCGGGCTTCTTCTTCGGGGCTCCAGGCGAGCAGGACGAGGGCGGAGGCGCCGGCGTTGATGGGCAGGGCGCTGCCGCGTTCGTAGGAGATGCGCACCGCGCGGGAGCTTTCCGCGCGGTCGACGCAGACCACCAGGTCCCCGGTGCGCCGGGTCAGCAGCACGGTCTCGTGCACGTCCTCAGCGAGCGTCTCCATCGACGGCTGCGCGACCTCGGAGAGGCCGTAGCTGCGGCGGGCCAGCCGGGCGATCTCCAGCACCCGCAGGCCGAGCCGGAAGCCGCCGCCGGGGGCTTCTTCGAGGAAGCGCCCGTTCACCAGGCTCTGGAGGTAGCGATAGGCGGTGGAGCGTGCCACGCCGAGGTGATCGGCCACGGCGGTTCCGGAGATGACGAGGTGGACGTCGTCGAACATGGCCAGGATGTCGAGTGCCCGGTCGGCGGTGGAGTTGCGGTCGCGGTAGCTTGGGGACGGGTTTCCTGACATGCGAGACACTGTAGCGGATGGACGCGAACCGTTGCGGGCGCCCATCCGCCCGCCTGGCCGGTCTACAGCCGGTCCTCGACGACGGTGTTGCGCAGCTCTCCGATGCCTTCGACCGCGGTGACGAGTTCCTGTCCGGGGCGAAGGAAGACCTTCGGGTCGCGGCCGGCGCCGACGCCGCCCGGGGTGCCGGTGAGGATCAGGTCGCCGGGCAGCAGCGTGATGATGGTGCTGACGTAGGCGATGGTGTCGGCGACGTCGAAGAGCAGGTCGGCGGTGTTGGACTTCTGCATGGTGTGGCCGTCGACACTGCAGGAGATGTCCAAACCGGAGGCGCCGAGCGGGAGTTCGTCCGAGGTGACAAGGGCGGGGCCGACCGGGGTGGTGGCCTCGAAGGTCTTGCCGGAGAGGAACTCCCTGGTGCGGTGCTGCCAGTCGCGGACGGTGACGTCGTTGGCGACCGTGTAGCCGGCGACGTGCTCCAGGGCCTTCTCGCGCGGCACGTGACGGCCGGGGCGTCCGATCACCACCCCCAACTCGGCCTCCCAGTCGAGTTCGTCGCTGACGGGCGGCATGTGGATGTCGTCGTGTGCGCCGATGAGAGCACCGTCGTACTTCGCGAAGAGGGTGGGGTGGGCGGGGGTGGGGCGGCCCATCTCCTTGATGTGGGTGGCGTAGTTCAGGCCCAGGCAGATGATCTTGTTGGGGTGGGGGACGAGCGGGGCGAGCGACACTTCGGCCAGGGGCAGGCGCTCGCCGTCCGCGGCGGCCGCCCGCTGCGACCAGTCGTCTCCGGCGGCGAGCAGCGCGCCGACGTCGGAGAAGGGAAGCAGGACGAGTTCGTCTCCGTCCTGCCGGGCGGCGGCGGTCCCGCGGTCGTGGGCGACACGGACGGTGCTGAGCCTCATCGGCGTACTCCTGGGGAATCAGGCTGGATCTCGGGGTCGGGAGGGGTGAGGGCCGGGAAGGGGGAGGTGAATTGCCGAAGCTTCGCCTCGACGTACTCGGCGTTCTCCGGGGTGAACACGGCGGCCACCAGACGGTCGGGGCGTACGAGGACGAAGTGCCCGGCCAGCCCGGTGAAGAGGGCGTCCAGCTGACCGTCGGCGTCGGCGATCCCCGCCCGGCCGGCACGGTCGCGCGGTGCGCGGTCGTCCAGGAAGACATCCACGGAGACGGCGTCCGGGAGACCGGTCCGCGCTACGGCGGTCCAGTCGGCGTCGGTCACGCCGACCCCCAGCAGGCTCCAGCCCTGGCCCAAGACGTCATCGAGCCGTATGACGTGGTGGTCCTGTCCGCGCAGCACCCGCGGCTGCGGCAGCATCGTGCCGACGAGCCCGCGGCCCGGTCCGTCGGTGCCGACGACGGCGCCCGATGTCACGCGGGTGTCGGGGCGGTAGCGCATCTCTGTGAGGTAGCGGCGTCCGGGCGGTGTGTACATGGCCGTGCGTATCAGGAGGTCGCGCAGGGCGGCACGGGGGCGGCTGGTGGCCATGACGATCCGGCCGAGGCGTACGGAGAGGTCGATCACGGCCCGAGCATGGGGACGCCGCTCGGTGTCGTAGGTGTCGAGCAGCGTGTCGCCCGCCCGGGCCGCCAGGACCTCGCTGATCTTCCAGCAGAGGTTGGCCGCGTCCCGGACACCGGAGTTGAGGCCCTGCCCCGCGAACGGCGGCATCATGTGCGCGGCGTCGCCGAGCAGGAAGCAGCGGCCATCGCGCAGGCGGTCCGCCAGCAGCGCGTGGAAGCTGTACGCGACCGCGCGCTCGACCTGCTCGGATGTGATCTCCCGGTAGGGCGCGAGGAGTTCGCGCACCAACGAGAACGGGGGCGGGGTGCCCGCGTCGCACTCGCCCGGCTTCAGGCGGAACTCGTAGCGGCAACGTCCGTCCCGTCCCGCGACGATGACGACGGGACGGTCGGGGTCGCCGTGGTGCATGCCGAAGCGCTGGTCGTGCGTGTCCTGAAGAGTGTCGACCACCAACCACACGTCCGGGAAACTGCGACCGTGCATCGGGATGGACAGCAGGTCGCGTACGGTGCTGCGGCCGCCGTCGCAACCGAGGACGTAGGACACGTCCAGTACCTCGACCGGACCGTCCTCCCCGCCCGTACGCAGCATGACGCGCACCAGGTCGGGATGCTGGGTGACGACATCTGTCAGCCGGGTGTCGAAGCGGACGTCGACGGTGGGGAGGCGCCGCAGTTCCTCGCGCAGCACTCGTTCCAGATCGGGCTGGGCGAAGGGGTTCTTGAAGGGATGTCCGTAGCGCTGGTCGCCGGTGCCGCGGGCGTGGAAGAGCATTCGCCCACCGATGCCGAAGTACCTCGTCCCGGTGCCCGGCACCAGGATCGGGTAGACGGCCTCGTCGAGACCTCCGGCCGACTGAAGGGTGCGCAGCGACTCGTCGTCGAGGCTGATCGCCTTGGCGTCGTTGCTCGTGGTGGCGTTGCGTTCCACCAGCAGCACCCGTACGCCCCGGGAGCCCAGCAGGTGGGCGGCCGTCAGTCCGGTCGGGCCTGCGCCCACGACGAGCACGTCCGGTGGTGGCGGTGTCATGAGGGACCTTCCGTCGTTCCGCCGGCTACTGGACCGGCTGGTAGGCCGGGCCGCCCTCGGTCAGCAGCCGTTCGACCTCGGCCAAGATCTCCTCGGGGGACAGGTCGAGATCGAGGGTCTTGCGGAACGGCTGGCGTACGTCACGCTCCAGCCGGAGGTAGACCTCGTTGCGGTTGCCCTCAGGGTCGAAGAAGTAGATGCCGATCGCGTTGCCGTGGGTGACCTCCTGCTGGACCTCGATGCCCTCGGCGCGGAACCGGTGGTGGAAGTCGATGATCGACTCCAGGGAGTCCACGCGCCACGACACCTGGTGGGTCAGCTTGGCACCGGCGGGTGCGGTTCGGCCCCGCTGCAGGACGAACTCGTGGTGCTCCTCCTCGGGGCACGCGGAGAAGAACACGATGCCCTTCTCCTCGTCCTCGTCGGTGACCGTCAGACCCAGCACCCGCTCGTAGAAGTCGCGCATCTTCTCCAGGTCGTCGACCCAGAAGCCGGTGTGCCCCAGTCCGGTTATGGCCATGATGCGTCTCCTTTTGCAGGACTATAGTTTCGTTTTGCAGGACGTTAGATCACCAGGCGGCCGAGGTCAACCGTGAGGAAACAGCGTCCTACCTCTTGACGTCACACGCCCTTTCAGTGCAGCGTCCTGCATAACGCCATGAACGTCCGAATATGCGGGACGTCGGCACTGCTTTTTGGGAGCCTGCCGGGACCGCTGAAGTCACTACCTGGAGGCGCCTCATGGCCCATTCCGATGCCGGGCGAGCCAGCTCGGCCACCGTCGTCCGGGCTGCTCGCCGGGATCGACGTCCCGTCGAGGCACTGCGAAGTCACTGACCGATCGAGCCCGGCCGTGACCCGCGCGGGCGCCCGCAGCACGGCCGTCCACCGACCCGCGGGCCCGACTCAACCCGAGGAGATCCCCGTGTTCCGCTTCTATCGCAGCACCACGTCCCGGACGGCCGGGCTGCACGGCGCCGCGCTCCTGATCTCGCGGGCCGTGACCGGGTGGCTGTTCGTCCTGCACGGCCTCTACAAGTTCGGCCTCACCATGGAC